>NZ_JAEVHJ010000094.1:0-21552 GCF_016802855.1 Micromonospora sp. ATA51
CGACCGCGAGCAGCGCGGCGAGCGCGGCGACGGCGGCGAGCGGCCGGCGACGGATGCGCCCACGGGGACTCCTCGGGGGTGGGGCCAGGGGTGGGACCATCCTGCACTCCACCGGCCCCGAACGGGATCCCGCCCGCCGGATCCGCTCGCCGGGACGCGGATGCGATCCCGGGGCGTAACATCTGCCGTCCGCCGTGTCGCTGATCGAGTGGTGAGCCCGCCCGCCCCACCCGTCCCGCCCGTGCCGACGCCGTCGTGTTGTGTGCGACCGTTGTCTGATACAGGATCAGCAGGGCACTCGGAAGGAGCCCGACATCACCAGCGACCTCCCGCGTCTCGCGGCGGTGACCCGGCCGTACCGGGGGGCCGGCATGGCCGGTTCCTCCGTCGTGCCGTACCCGCACGGTGGCCTGGCGCGGCACGCCAACCTGCCACCCGGTGAGCGGCTGCGGGTCCTGCTGGTCGAGGACGACGAGGGCGATGCCTTCCTGGTCGGCGAGCTGCTCGCCGAGACCAACTCGATGATCGACCTGCTGGTCGCCACCAGCCTCAGCGAGGCCCGGCAACGGGTGTTGGGCGTCGACTGCGTCCTGCTCGACCTCGGCCTCCCCGACGCACAGGGGCTGGACGGGCTGCGCCAGGTGCTGGAGATGTCCAGCGGCGCGGCGGTCTGCGTGCTGACCGGCCGCACCGACGAGCACCTGGGCATCGTCGCGGTGGCCGAGGGCGCCCAGGACTACCTGGTCAAGGGGCAGGTCGACGGGGTCCTACTGACCCGGGCGCTGCGCTACGCCGTGGAGCGCAAGCGGGCCGACGAGAACGCCCGCCGGCTCCGTGAGGTGGAGCTGCGCCAGGCCGAGTCCGCCCGCCTGGAGCGGGGCCTGCTGCCCCAGCCGCTGATGACCACGGACCAGGTGTCGGTGCACACGTTCTACCGCCCCGGCCGGCACGCCGCCCTGATCGGCGGCGACTTCTACGACGTGGTGCAGACCCGGCCGGACCGGATCGACCTGATCGTCGGTGACGTCTGCGGGCACGGCGTGGACGAGGCGGCGCTCGGCGTCGAGCTGCGGGTGGCCTGGCGGGCCCTGATCCTGGCCGGGGTGCCGGACGATGAGGTGCTGCCGGCCCTGGAACAGGTGCTGATGAGCGAGCGTCGACTCCAGGAGATCTTCGCCACGGTGGCGACCGTCCGGCTCGACCTCGCCGCCAACCGGGCCACCGTACGACTCGCCGGTCATCCGCCGCCGGTGCTGCTCAGCGGGGGTAAGGTCGCGCCGGTGCCGGCCAAGGGTGGCCTGCTGCTCGGCGTCCGGCCGCGCCGGCCCGTTGCCTTCGATCTGGAGTTCGACACCGATGACTGGTCCCTGTTGATGTACACCGACGGCCTGATCGAGGGTCGGGTGGGCAACGGTGACGACCGGCTCGACGTGCCGGGGCTGACCGAGCTGCTCGCCGACCCGGCCAACCAGGCGGTGCCTCTGGCCGAGCTGCCGGCCTGGCTGGTCGGCCGCGCCGAGCAGATCAACGGCGGACCGCTCGCCGACGACGTCGCCATGCTGCTGGTCACCCGCGGCGGCGGCCGTTGAACGCGTACCGGCAGGGCTGGACCCTGCGGCGCCGGGTGCTCGCGCTGCTCGGCGTGGTCCTGGTGCTGCTGCTCGGGCTGGCCGCCGCCGAGGCGGTGGTCGCCGCGAAGAACCGGCAGAACATCGATGCCGTCCTGGTCAAGACGGGTCCGCTCCGGGTGCAGGGCCAGGAGCTGCTGAGCGCGCTGCTCGACCAGGAGACCGCCGTGCGCGGGTACGCGGTGAACGGCGACCGCAAGGACCTGGCCCCGTACGAGGCGGGTCTGCGGCGGGAGCAGGACACCGTCACCGCGATGGAGCAGCTGGCCGCCGACTATCCGGGCGTGCTGCGCGAGCTGCGGGTGGTCGAGCAGCGGGCGGCGCGATGGCGGGCGGACGTGGCCGAGCCGGTGATCAGCACGACCGAGCGCAGCGGCCCGTCCGCCGGTCAGGCACTGATCACCGACCAGACCCGGCAGCAGTTCGACGGCATCCGCTCCGCGGTGAACCAGCTCCAGGCCGAGATCCTGATCGTCGGGCAGCACACCGCCGAGAAGGTCACCCGGACCGGCAACGTGCTGGTCGTCCTGCTGATCATCGCGGCCCTGGTGGTGGCGGTCGCGGGCGCGGTGATGGTGCTCTCCCTGGACCGGATCCTGATCCGGCCGCTGGCCGGGCTGGTAGGCCAGGTGCGGGAGGTCGCCGCGGGCGACTACGAGCACCACATCAGCGGCGCCGGGCCGCCGGAGTTCCGCCGGCTCGCCGACGACATCGACGGGATGCGGCAGAAGATCGCCCGCGAGCTGGCCGAGGTGCGCGAGGCCCGGGAGCGCATCGAGTGGGTCAACAGCCAGCTCCAGAAGCAGGCCGAGGAACTCACCCGGTCCAACCGTGACCTGGAGCAGTTCGCGTACGTCGCCTCGCACGACCTGCAGGAGCCGCTGCGCAAGGTGGCCAGCTTCTGCCAGCTCCTCCAGCGCCGCTACGCCGGCCAGCTCGACGAGCGGGCCGACCAGTACATCGCCTTCGCGGTCGACGGCGCGCAGCGGATGCAGCGCCTGATCAACGACCTGCTGGCGTTCTCCCGGATCGGCCGCCTCACCACCGGTTTCACCGAGGTCGACCTGAACAAGGTGATGGGCGACGTGGCCGGCCAGACCGAGGCCGCCCGGCAGTACTCGGACGCCGAGCTGACCTGGGGCGAGCTGCCGGTGATCCGCGGCGAGGAGCCGCTGCTGACCAACCTGCTGGCCAACCTCGTCAGCAACTCGATCAAGTTCCGCCGCCCGGACGTGCCGCCCAGGGTGCACGTCTCGGCCCGCCTGGTCGGCGACGAGTGGGAGATCAGCTGCCAGGACAACGGCATCGGGATCGAGCCGGAGTTCGCCGACAAGATCTTCGTGATCTTCCAGCGGCTGCACGCCAAGGACGCGTACCCGGGCACCGGTATCGGCCTGGCGATCGTCAAGAAGATCGTCGAGTACCACGGCGGCCGGGTCTGGGTGGACACCGGCACCGAGGAGGGCACCGCGATCCGCTTCACCCTCCCCGCCCTGCCCGAGGACGTCGAGGCGGCGAAGGCGGCGGACGGGGCGGGCCCGGCGGACGGGACGGCGGTCGGTGCGGAGTCGACCGGGGACGAGGACCGGGACGGCGCCGACGCCGGGGACGCGCCGGTCGGTCGGCAGCCGGGCGGGTCGGAGGGCGAAGACACCCCCGACGGTACGGCCGGACACGGTACAACGGGTGGCATGAGGGAGACGGTGGGATGACCGCGCCGGCAGACGGCAAGAGCCCGATCGAGGTCCTGCTGGTCGAGGACGACCCGGGCGACGTGCTGATGACCCAGGAGGCGTTCGAGGAGCACAAGCTCCGCAACCGGCTGACCGTCGTCTCCGACGGCGCGGAGGCCCTGGCCTACCTGCGGCGCGAGGGCCAGTACGCGGACGCGGTGGCCCCCGACCTGGTCCTGCTCGACCTCAACCTGCCCCGCCGGGACGGCCGGGAGGTGCTCGCGGAGATCAAGAGGGACGAGCAGCTCTGCCGGATCCCGGTCGTGGTGCTCACCACCTCGCAGGCCGACGAGGACATCCTGCGCAGCTACCAGCTGCACGCCAACGCCTACGTGACCAAGCCGGTGGACTTCGAGCGCTTCATCTCGGTGGTCCGCCAGATCGACGAGTTCTTCGTCAGCGTGGTCAAGCTGCCGCCGCGTGGCTGACCCGCTGCTCGACGACGTCGGCGAGCTGCTGCGGGAGGCCGCGGCGAAGGTCGTGGTGCCGCTGTTCCGCCGGCTCGACGCCGCCGACATCGCCGAGAAGGCCCCCGGCGAGGTGGTCACCGTCGCCGACCGGCGGGCCGAGGAGCTGATCTCCGCCGGGCTGCGGCGGCTGCGCCCCAGCTCGATGGTGGTCGGCGAGGAGGCCGTCGCCGACGACCCGCGGCTGCTGCGGCACCTGCGCGGCGCCGGTGACGTCTGGCTGGTCGACCCGGTCGACGGCACCTCCAACTTCGCCGCCGGCCGGCGGCCGTTCGCCCTGATGGTGGCGCTGCTGACCGACGGCGAGCTGGTCGCCTCCTGGGTGTACGACCCGCTGGCCGGCATCCTCGCCACCGCCCGCGCGGGGGAGGGCACTTACCTGGACGGGGAGCCGGTGCGGACCACCGACGCGGTGCCGCCGGTGGGCGCGCTGCGCGGCACCGCGATGACCCGGTTCCTGCCGCCCGACGCCCGGCGGACCGCCGAGGCGGGCGGCCGGCGGATCGGCGAGCTGCTCCCCGGCCAGCACTGCGCCGGCCGGGAGTACCTCGACCTGCTCACCGGGGACCAGCAGTTCGTGCTCTTCTGGCGAACCCTGCCGTGGGACCACGCCCCGGGCACCCTGCTGGTCCGGCAGGCCGGCGGGGTGGCCCGCCGCTTCGACGGTGCCGAGTACCACCCGGCCGACGACGATCGGGGGCTGCTGGTGGCGGTCAACGAAGAGGTCTGGACCGAGGTGCGAGCCGCGCTGCTCGACGGCTGAGCGGCGCTCCGCGACGGCGTCGGCACGCTCCGTCGAAGATCGGTTTCGTCCGAGATCGGGGGCCTGGCCAGCCTGCGCCGGTCCGGTATCGTGACCGGCGGTTTCGCCAGCAGGCCGCCGTCCGGCGCCGGCGGAGCCGCCGCCGCGCAGTGGGCAACCCGGGGGGCCGGCGGTCGACGGAAGGACGCTTTCGTGCCCAGGACCAGGCTCATCCGGCGGCGGGTCCGCCGGCCGTTGCTCGCCCTGCTCGCCGCGACGGCCCTGCTGCTCGGCGCCGGCCTCGCCCCGGCCGCCGCCGCGGCCGCGCCGACCCCGGGCGCCCCGAACGAGGGCGGCAGCAAGCAGTTGCGCGCGGCGCTCGACGCGGCCGCGCGGGGCCACATCGAGGCGAAGGCCCGGCTCGACAACTCGAAGCGCCGGCAGGTGGCGCTGACCGGGCAGCTCAAGGGGCTCGAGCTGCGCCTGGTCGAACTGAACTCGCAGGTCGGCGAGGTGGCCGCGCAGTCGTACCGGCTGGGTCGGCTGACCCCGGTGTCGATGCTGCTCGCCAGCTCCGACCCGAACGAGTTCCTCCAGCGGGCCGGTGAGCTGGACGTGATGGCCCAGCGGGACAGCAAGCGGCTGCGCGCGTTCACCGACGCCAAGGCCGAGGCCGTTAAGGCCAAGGCGGCGATCGACATCGAGGTGCGCGAGCAGCAGAAGCAGCTCGCGGTGCTGGCCAAGAAGAAGCGGGACGCCGAGATCGCGCTGGCCAAGGTCAGCTCGGGCAGCAGCTCCGGGTTCAGCGGCGGCTCGGCCTCCGCCAAGCCGGCCCCGCGCAACTCGGACGGCTCCTGGCCGTCGGAGTCCTGCTCCGTCAACGACCCGACCACCTCCGGCTGCATCACCCCCCGCACCCTGCACGCGCTCCAGCAGGCCCAGGCGGCCGGCTACAAGCGTTACGTCTCCTGCTTCCGCAGCGGCGGCGACGGCGAGCACCCGAAGGGCCGGGCCTGCGACTTCTCCGCCGCCAGCGGCGGCTTCGAGGACCGCTCGGCGACCGGCGGGGACAAGACGTACGGGGACAGCCTGGCCAACTACTTCAAGAACAACGCCAGCCGCCTCGGCGTCATGTACGTGATCTGGTATCGGCAGATCTGGATGCCGAACACCGGCTGGCGGTCGTACAGCGGCGGTGGCAGTCCCGCCGCCGACCACACAAACCATGTTCATCTTTCGATGTACTGACCCGGGCGCCGGAAAGGCTGCGTAGCATCGCGACGGTGAGCAGCTCATCGTCCGACGTCGTGGTGGAGTCCGCGCCGACCGTGCCGACGCCGCCCCGAGCCCTGCCGAACGGGCTCGCCGCCTTCCTGGTGTTCCTCTCCAGCGGGGCCGTGCTGGTCCTGGAGACCGTCTCGCTCCGCCTGGTCGGCCCGTACGTCGGGGTCACCCTCCAGGTGACCAGTTCGGTGATCGGCATGGCGTTGGCCGCGATCGCGTACGGGGCGTGGATGGGCGGGTTCCTGGCCGACCGGCGGGATCCGCGTACCCTGCTGGCCCCGGCCCTGGTGCTGGCCGGCATCGCCACCGCGGTCACCCTCCCCGTCGTCCGGTACGCCGGTGAGGCGTTGCGCGGCGGCGCGGCGAGCGCCGTGCTGCTGCTCACCGCGCTGGCGGTGCTGGTGCCGGCGGCGCTGCTCGCCGGGATCACCCCGCTGGTGGTGAAGCTCCAGCTCGCCGATCTGCGCCGCACCGGGCAGGTGGTCGGGCGGCTCTCCGGCATCGGCACCCTGGGCGGGATCACCGCCACCCTGGCCACCGGCTTCGTGCTGGTGGCGGCGCTGCCCAGCACGGTGATCGTGCTCGGCCTGGCGGCGCTGCTCGGGGTCACCGGGCTGGCCCTCGGGGCGTACCTGCGGCGGCGGGCGGGGACCGGGCTGCCCGGTCCGGCCCGGGCGAAGGCCGCCCTGGCGGTGCTCGGCCTGGCCGGCGCCGGCCTCGCCACGGTCGCCCCGAACCCGTGCGACGTGGAGACCGCGTACCACTGCGCGAGGGTCGAGGTGGACCCGCAGTGGACGGAGGGGCGGACGCTCTTCCTCAACTCCGCCGAGCACTCGTACGTCGACCTGGCCGATCCGACGCACCTGAAGTACGCGTACACGCAGTGGATCGGCCTGGTGGCCGACGTGGCGGCGCCGAAGGGGCAGCGGCTGGACGCCCTGCACCTGGGCGGCGGCGGCTTCACCATGCCGCGCTACCTGACCGCCACCCGGCCCGGCACCCGGAACCTGGTGTTCGAGATCGACGGCGGCCTGGTCGAGTTGGACCGGCGTGAGCTGGGCGTACGCACCGGCCCGGAGCTGCGCGCGGCGGTCGGGGACGCCCGGGTGCTGCTCGACGCCGAACCGACCGACAGCCGGGACCTGATCGTCGGTGACGCCTTCGGCCACCTGGTGGTGCCCTGGCACCTGGCGACCCGGGAGATGGCCGCCGAGATCCGCCGGGTGCTCCGGCCGGGCGGGGTCTACGTGCAGAACGTCATCGACTACCCGCCGGGCCGCTTCGTCCGGGCCGAGCTGGCCACCGTCGCCGCCGAGTTCCGGCACGTCGCGCTCATCGCACCGCCGGCGGCGATCAGCGGACTGCACGGGTCCAACTTCCTGCTCGTCGGCTCGGACGCGCCGCTGCCGTTGGCCGCGATCCGGGCCGGGCTGCCCGGCCTGCCCGAGCAGGCCACCCTCCTCTCCGGCGCGGAACTCACCGCTTTCGTCGGGGACGCGCTGGTGCTGACCGACGACTACGCCCCGGTGGACCAACTGCTCGCGACCGCCTGAACGGGTGACTTTCCTGACCGATTCCGACCTTTCAGGTGTAGGTGGGATCACCCCGGGCAACAGGACTGACCATGGGCGGAGCGGTCAGGAGCGGCGAACAACTGCTGGGTGAGCGGTACCGGCTGATCGAGCAGCTAGGCGCGGGCGGCATGTCGGTGGTGTGGCGCGGATACGACGAGGTGCTCGGCCGCCAGGTCGCGGTCAAGGTGCTCGCGTCCCGGCTGGCCAGCGACAAGGCGTTTCGGCACCGGATCCGGGTCGAGGCGCAGGCCGCCGCGCGGCTCTGCCACCCCAACATCACCAACGTGTACGACTACGGCGAGTCCGAGCAGGTCGGGCTGACCGTGCCGTACGTCGTGATGGAACTGGTCGACGGCGGGCCGCTGAGCAGCCGGCTCGGCCGCGGCGGGCAGCTGCCCTGGCGTGAGGCCGTGACCATCGGCGCGGAGGTCGCTTCGGCGCTGGCCACCGCGCACGCCCGGGGCGTGGTGCACCGGGACGTCACCCCCGGCAACGTCATGCTCACCCCCACCGGGGTGAAGGTCGTCGACTTCGGCATCTCGGCGCTGGTCGGGGAGAGCGAGCAGGGCCCCGACGGCGCCCTGCTCGGCACTCCCGCCTACCTCGCCCCGGAGCGGCTCGACAACGGCCAGGTCTCCCCGGCCACCGACGTCTACGGGGTGGGCCTGCTGCTGTACCGGATGCTCACCGGCCGGCTGCCCTGGCAGGCCAGCACCACCACCCAGATGCTCCGGGCGCACATGTACCACGACCCGGACCCGATGCCGCCGGTGGTCGGCCTGCCCGCCGAGGTCGAGGAGCTGGTCCGGCGCTGCCTGGCCAAGCGTCCCGCGGACCGGCCACCGACCGCCGAGGTGGCCCGGACGCTCGCCGACGTGGCCGGCATCGCGGCGATCGTGCCGGTCTCCCCGGCGCTCGGCCAGTTCGACCCGACGCTGCTGGAGAACGCCGGAACCACCATCCTGCCCTGGTCCTCGGCGACCGACGCGCTGCCCTTCTCGATCGGGCGGACCCGCACCCGCCGGGCGGCGCGCGGCGGCGCAAGGTCGAGGCCGGGGTGGCCGCGGCGGGCCTGGTCGCGGTCACCGCGGCCATGTGGGGGCTGACCGCGCGGAGCCCGGCCAGCGGCGGGGCGGAGCCCACCGAGGCCCGGATGGGGCTGCCCCAGCCGGTGCCGTGCGAGGTCGACTACGTGCTGCGCCGGGACTCCGGCCGGGACTTCTCCGCCGAGCTGACCCTGACCAACACCGGCGACCGGGAGCTGCGGGACTGGAACATGAGGTTCACCTTCCCCGGCCGGCAGACGGTGACCGCCGCCCAGCCGGCGGTGCGGCAGCAGGGGCAAACGGTGCTGCTGCAGCCGCCCGCGGCGGACGCCGCGCTGGCGCCGGGGGCGTCGAAGAAGGTCGCGCTGAGCGGCAAGTACACCGGGAGCAATCCGCTGCCGGTGCAGTTCAAGGTCGGCGAGACCGCCTGTGGCGTGCAGGTCTCCGGGGTGGCCGGGTCGACACCCACGACCGCGCCGCCGACGACCAGGGCGCCCGCGAAGCCCACCACCGCGAAGAGCAGCGGGTCGGGCAGTTCCGGCGGCGGGGGTGAGCGGGCGAAGTCGGTCAAGCCCGGCAAGGGCAAGGAAGGTGGTAAGGGAAAAGGAAAGTGACCGAGGGGGCAGGGGGTGGTCACGGCAGCAAGAGCAAGAGCAAGGGGAAGTGACGGTCCGGACGGCGCTCAGGCCAGCGCGGCGAACCGCTGCACCTGCACGGTGCCGCCTTCCACGATGAGCACGCTCTCCTTCTGCAGGACAATGTCCGGCTCGGCATGGCGGAAGCGTTCGCCGGGCAGTTTGGCGCCGATCACCTGCACGCCGTACCGGTCGGCGCCAGCTCGCGCAGCGGCCGGCCGACCATCCCCTCCGGCACGCGCACCTTGGCGATGGCGAAGTCGTCGCCGAACTCGATGAAGTCGAGCATCTTGCTGACGATCAGGTGCGCCACCCGTTCACCGGTCTCCGCCTCCGGGAAGATCACGTGGTGGGCGCCCACCGACCCGAGGATCTTCGCGTGCTTCTCCGAGTTGGCCCGGGCCCAGATCTGCGGGACGCCCAGCTCGGTCAGGGCCAGCACGGTGAGCACGCTGGCCTCCACCGACGCGCCGAGGGCGACCACCGCCCGGCGGAAGTCCGCCACCCCGAGCTGCCGCAACACGTCCTCTTCGGTGGCGTCCGCCTGCACCACCCGGTCCAGCCGGTCCGACCAGTGCTGCACCCGCTCCTGATTGCGGTCGACGGCGAGCACCTCGTGGTCGAGTTTGGTGAGTGCGTCGGCCAGGTGCGAGCCGAACCGGCCGAGGCCGATCACCACGATGCCGCCGTCGTCCGTCTTCCTAGCCGACAATGGGTTGCTCCTCCGGGTAGCGGTACAGGCGTCGCCGGGCGTTCAACGCGATCGCGGACCCGAGGGTGAGCGGGCCGACCCGGCCGATGAACATGAGCGCGGTGAGGATGTACTGGCCCGGGCGCGGCAGCCGCGGGGCGAGCCCGACGGAGAGGCCGGT
This sequence comes from Micromonospora sp. ATA51, assembly GCF_016802855.1. NCBI lineage: Bacteria > Bacillati > Actinomycetota > Actinomycetes > Micromonosporales > Micromonosporaceae > Micromonospora > Micromonospora sp. ATA51. The sequence goes on from NZ_JAEVHJ010000094.1 coordinate 9,982, forward strand.
GGTGCTGAAGGCCGAGGTCACCTCGAAGAGTGCCTGGTAATAGGGAACGCCCACGGTGGTCAGTACCAGGACCACCGTGCCGACGACGACGAGGGCGACGCTGAGCAGGGCGACCGTGAGCGCCTGCCGTTGGCTGGCGCGGGCGACCTGCCGACGACCGACCGTCACCTCCGGCTCGCCACGCAGCTCCGCCCAGATGACGAAGGCGAGCAGGAAGAAGGTGGAGACCTTGATGCCGCCGGCGGTGCTGGCGCTGCCGCCGCCGATGAACATCAGGATGATGAGCAGGGGGTTGCTCGCCTCGGCGAGCTGGTCCACGTTGATCACGTCGAAGCCGCCGGTCCGGCTCAAGGCGATCTGGGTGAACGCGGCCAGCACCTTTCCCGGCATGGTGTACGTGCCGATGGTGGCCGGGTTGGTCCACTCGGCGAGCAGCAGGTAGCCGAAGCCGAAAGCGATCAGCGCCAGGCTGCCCCAGATGGTGAGCTTGGTGGCGACCGCCCACCGGCTCGGCCGACGCCATTCGCGCACGGCCTCGAAGAGGGCCGGGAAGCCGAGGCCGCCGATGATCGCGCCGAGGCCCAGCGGCAGCGCCACCCACGGGTCCTGCGAGAAGGCGAGCAGCCCTTCCGAGTAGAGCGTGAACCCGCCGTTGTTGAACGCCTGGATCGAGTGGAAGACGGCGGACCAGAGCGCCCGCCAGGGCGGGTAGTCGTAGGCCAGCCAGAGCCGGCCGGTGATGACCGCGGTCATCACCGCCTCGGTGATGAAGACGGTCGCGGCGATCCGCGTGAGCAGCCGGCGTACGTCGCCGATGCCGAATTCGGCGGTCTCTGCCTGGACGAGGAGCCGGTTGCGCAGGCCCAGCTGCCGGGACACCACCAGGATGACCAGCGCGGCGATCGTCAGGATGCCGAGCCCGCCGAGCTGGGTGAGGACGGTGATCATCGCCAGCCCGAAGCCGTTCCAGTAGTTCGGGGTGTCGTTGACCGCCATGCCGGTGACCGAGACGGACGAGGTGGCGGTGAAGAGCGCGGTGACGAACGGGGTGTAGTGCTGCTCGCTGGTGGCCCAGGGCAGCATCAGCGAGCCGGTGCCGAGCAGGATCACCGCCAGGAACCCGAACGGCACCAGTCGCACGGGGTGACGGAGCAGCCGACGCACCAGGCAATCTTCCGCCCGGAGTTTCACCGGGAGGTCAGGAACCGACCAACTGGTGGTCAATCGGGACCGGTCTGCTGGGCGCATCCCTCGACGACAGGGGACGGCGTTGCGACGTACCCTTTCCGCCCTCGGCGTGGCCGGCGCGCTGCTCGCGGCGGCGTGGTGGTGCCGGCCGGTGGACTTCCGGATCGGCGCCGACCCGAACGCCCGCGGCGACATCACGTCCGAGTACGAGCTCTTCTTCGACCTCGGCCTGGACGGCGCCTTCGCCGACCAGCCGGACACCGCCGTGGCGGCCCGCGCCGGCCGCTGAGGCCGTCCCATCCGCGAGGTGGCGCTGGCACCCGGGAGGCGGGTGGGGTGTTGCGGCGCTACGAAGCTGATGACGTGAATGACTCAGCCAAGGTCCCCGCCGGGCGGATGATCCGTCTGCGTCATCAGGTTCGTAGCGTGTCCGGCACCCTCACCGGCCGAGGCCCTCGGCGACGTAGGGCCCCGTGTGGCGGTGGCGGGGCGCGACACACCGGCGTCGCGGGTGGTGGCGGTCGTGGCCATCAACCACGGGTGTCATCACCAGCCGCTACAGCAGCTTGTTACAGTCGGCCACCCCATCACGATTACTTGTGTGTTTCGGCCACATAGCCCGTGCGTGACGTCACTTCTAGCGTGAGCCGACAACTGAGTTAGCTTCCTGTCCTCACCTGGAGTCGCGATGACGTTCCGGCACACGCGGCGGGTGTTCCTCTCCGCCGCCACGATGATGGCGGCGGCGATTGCCGCCACGGCCTGTGGCAGCCCGCAGGACACCGCCTCCGGCGGCGGCGACGGCGCCGCGCCGGTCAAGGTTGGTCTGGTGTATTCCCAGTCGGGGCCGCTGGCCAGCTACGGAAAGCAGTACATCGAGGGGTTCAAGGCCGGCCTCGACTACGCCACCAAGGGCACCGGCAAGGTCGGTGACCGGAAGATCGAGCTCACCGAGGCGGACGACGCCGGTGACCCGGCGAAGGCGGTCTCCGCGGCCAAGGACCTGATCGGCAAGGGCTCGAAGATCATCGCCGGTTCCACCGCGTCCGGCGTCGCCCTCCAGGTCGCCCCGATCGCCGCCCAGAACAAGGTCCTCTTCATCTCCGGCCCGGCCGCCACCGACGCGGTGACCGGCGCGAACAAGTACACCTTCCGGTCCGGCCGGCAGTCGTACCAGGACGTGGTGACCGCCAAGTCGTTCATCGGCGACGCGACCGGCAAGAAGGTCGTCGTCTTCGCCCAGGACGGCGCGTTCGGCGACGCCAACGAGGCCGCGGTCAAGAAGGTCATCGGCGGGGCCGCGCCACCGTCAGCAGCGTTCGCGCCCCCGCCAGCGCCACCGACTTCACCCCGTTCGCCAGCCAGATCAAGGCCGCCAAGCCGGACCTGCTCTTCGTCGCCTGGGCCGGCACCACCGCCCCGGCGATGTGGCAGACCCTCGACCAGCAGGGCGTCCTCGCCTCCACCACGGTCGTCACCGGCCTGGACATCCGCGCCTCCTGGCCCACCTTCGGCGCCGCCGGCAGCAAGATCTCCTTCCTGTCGCACTACTTCGACGGGGCCAGCGACACCGAGGCCGCCAAGGCCGCCAAGGCGAAGATCCCCGGCGGGACGCTCGACCTGTTCCACCCGGACGGCTTCGCCGCCGCCCAGATGGTCGTCCGCGCCGTCTCCGAGGGCGGCGACGACGTCGACAAGATGGTCAAGGCCCTGGAAGGCTGGCAGTTCGACAGCATCAAGGGCCCGATGACCATCCGCGCCGAGGACCACGCGCTGCTCCAGCCGATGTACCAGGCCAAGCTCAGTGGCAGCGGCACCACCTTCACCGCGGCCGCCCAGAAGAGCCTGACCGGTGACGAGACGGCGCCGCCGGTCACCCAGATGAAGGGCTGAACTGTGCTCGCCACCCGCGGTCTGACCTGGCGGATCGGTGAGGTCGCCATCGTCGACTCCGTCTACCTCGACCTCGCGCCCGGGGAGTTCCTCGGCGTGATCGGGCCCAACGGCGCCGGCAAGACCTCACTGTTCAACCTGATCACCGGCCTGCGCCGGCCCACCGAGGGGCGGATCCTGCTGGACTCCGAGGACGTCACCGCCCTCCCGCCGCACCGGCGGGCCCGGCTCGGCCTGGGGCGTACCTTCCAGGCGTCCTCGGTGTTCGGCTCGCTCACCGTGCGGGAGAACGTCCGGCTGGCCGTACAGGCGCACCGGGGTGGCTCGATGAAGCTGTGGCGGCGCGCGGCGGCCGACCGGGAGGTCGCCGCCGCCGCCGACGCGGCGCTCGACCGGGTCGGCCTGCACCACCGGGGTGCGGCGCTCGCCGGCACCCTGGCCCACGGCGAGAAGCGCAAGCTGGAGATCGCCCTGCTGCTCGCCGGGGAGCCCCGGGTGATGCTGCTGGACGAGCCGATGGCGGGGGTCAGCGCCGAGGACGTGCCCGAGCTGGTCGAGGTGATCAAGTCGCTGACCGGGGACAGCGGCCGGTCGGTGCTGATGGTGGAGCACCACATGGACGTGATCCTGGAGCTGGCCGACCGGATCGCCGTGATGCACCACGGCGCCCTGCTGGCCTGCGACACCCCGGAGACCGTGATGGCCAACGCCACGGTCCAGGAGGCATACCTGGGGGAGTCGCTATGAGTGTGGAACCGGTCCTCGCGGTCGAGGACCTGTCGGTGCGGATCGCCGGGCTGCACATCCTCCAGGGGGTGTCCTTCACCGTCGCGCCCACCGGGGTGACCGTGCTGCTCGGCCGCAACGGCGTCGGCAAGACCACCACGCTGCGCGCGATCGTCGGCCTCACCCCCCGCAGCGGCGAGGTCCGCGGCACCATCCGGATGGGCGTGCAGAGCCTGCTCGCCCGCCCCACCCACCGGCTGGTCCGCGGCGGGCTCGGCTACGTGCCGGAGGACCGCTGCGTCTTCGCCGGCCTCACCGTCGCGGAGAACCTGCGGCTCGCCGAACGGCGCGGCAGCACCCCGGCGTACGACAAGGTCTTCGCGCTCTTCCCCGAGCTGGACCGGCGCGGACGGCAACGGGCCGGCTCCCTCTCCGGCGGGCAGCAGCAGATGCTCGCCATCGGTCGCGTCCTGCTCAACGACAACCGGCTGCTGCTGGTGGACGAGCCGACCAAGGGGTTGGCGCCGAAGGTGGTGACCGAGGTGGCCGAGGTGCTGGAACGGGTGGCGGAGTCGGTGCCGGTGCTGCTGGTCGAGCAGAACCTGGCCGTGGTCCGCCGGCTGGCGAAGGACGCGGTGGTGCTCTCCGCCGGCAAGGTGGCCTGGACCGGGAACGCGCAGGAACTGCTCCTGGAGACGGCGCTGACCAAGTCGCTGCTGGGTGTCGGCTCGGGCGAGGTGCACGCATGAGCACCCTCGTCCTGCTGACGCTGACCGGGCTCGGTGTGGCGGCGCTGTACTTCCTGGTCGCGTCCGGACTCTCCCTGGTCTTCGGCCTGGCCGACGTGCTCAACTTCGCGCACGGCCTCTTCCTCGGCGTCGGGGCGTACGCGACCTGGTGGGCCGCGGACAACCTGCCCGGCGCGGGCTCCGACGGGTTCGGCTTCGTGGTCGCGGTGGCCTTCGGCGTGCTCGCCGGGACGCTGGTCGCCGTGCTGGTCGAGCTGGTGCTGATCCGGCGGCTCTACTCCCGCACCATCGAGCAGGTGCTGGTCACCGTCGGCCTGTCGCTGGCCGGCGTGGCGCTGCTCCAGGCCACCTGGGGCGCCGACGCGCGGCCGTTCCCCCGGCCGTCGTGGACCCGGGAGGTGACCGGGGTGCTCGGCGCGAACGTGCCGAACGCCGGGCTGCTGCTGATCGTCGCCGCCGCGGTGGTGCTCGGCGGGCTGCTCGCCTTCCTCCACTGGACCCGGTACGGCCTGGTGATCCGGGCCGGCGTGGAGAACCGGGAGATGGTGACCGCGCTCGGCATCGACGTCCGCAAGGCGTTCACCCTGGTCTTCGCGATCGGCGGCGCGGCCGCCGCGCTGGCCGGCGCGCTCGGCGGGGTCTACTTCGGCACCGTGTCGCCCGGGCAGGGCGGTTCGCTGCTGATCTTCGCGTTCATCGTGGTGGTGATCGGCGGGATGGGCTCGGTGGTCGGGTCCGCGTACGCGGCGGTCGCGGTGGGGCTGCTGCAACAGTTCGTCAACTACTACGGCACGTCCGGCCTGGGCGACATCTGCGTGGTCGGGCTGCTCGCCGTGGTGCTGCTGCTGCGTCCGCAGGGCCTGGCCGGAAAGGTGGCAACGGCATGACCAACTCGGTGGTCGAGGCGCCCCCGGCGCAGGTGCCCGACGAGCTGACCCCCGGGCGTTCCCGTTGGCACGGGCTGCGGCCGTTCCTGCCGCTGGTGGCGCTGGTGGTGGCGGCGATCGTGCCGTACTCGACGGTGAACCTGCCGGGCTTCTTCGAGGGCCCGCTGAACTCGCCGGGCACCCTGCAACTGCTCGCCATCTGCCTGGTCTTCGGCGGCCTGGCCGCCGGCTACGACCTGCTCTTCGGCCGCACCGGGATGCTCTCCTTCGGACACGCCCTCTACTTCGCCGCCGGCGTGTACGGCACCGACGTCCTGGTCACCCGGGCCGGACTGCCGCTGTGGCAGGCCGCGCTGCTCGCGGTGACCGGCGGGACGATCCTCGCCGCGCTGCTCGGCGCGGTGGCGCTGCGTACCGTCGGGATCGCGTTCGCCATGGTGACGCTGGCCTTCGCCCAGGTCGGGGCGATCGTGGTGGCCCGGGACTTCAAGCTGGGCTCCGGCGAGGGGCTCACCGGCGGCGAGGAGGGGCTGCCGCTGGACGTCTCCGGGCTGCCGGCGGCCCTGGTCGGCGTGACGAACACCGTCAACCTGTACTGGCTGGCGCTGGCGTACCTGACGCTGGTGGTCTTCGTGGTGCACCGGGTGAGCGGCTCACCGACCGGGCGGGTGCTGGCCGGGCTGCGCGACGACGAGCGGCGGATCGGGGTGCTCGGGCTCGACCCGTACCGGTTCAAGCTGGTCGCGTTCACCCTGGCCGGTGGGCTGGCGACCGCCGGCGGGGTGGTGTACTGCCTGATCGTCGGCGGCGCCTCCCCGCACGTCACCTCCTCCGAGCTGACGCTGTCGCTGCTGGTCATGGTGGTGCTCGGTGGTCCCGGCACCCGCTGGGGCCCGGTCCTCGGCGGCATCCTCTACATGTACCTCGACCACCGCCTCACCGCCTTCGGCAGCAGCGACGCCGTCGACAACCTCCCGGCTTTCCTCAGCCACCCGCTGTCCCAGCCCCTGTTCGTCCTGGGCACCGTCTTCGTCCTCGCGGTCTACTTCTTCCCCGGCGGCCTGACCAGCCTCAGGTCCCGCCTGACCCCCCTCCTCACCGCCCTCCGCCGCCGCTGACCGTCCTCCGCCGCGCCGGGATTCTGAGCGCAGGGGAGGCGGCAGTGGGAGAGCGGTTGGCGGTGGTGAACAACGCGGGCGGGTACCTCGGCGGGGACACCGGCACGCCGCCGGGGTGGCGGCCACCCTGGTCGGCCGCGCCGGCCGGCCGGACGACATCGCGGCGGCGGTCCGCTACCTGGTCAGCCCGGCCCGTCCAGTCAGCCCGGCCCGTCCAGTCCGCCCGGCCCGTCCAGTCCGCCCGGCCCGTCCGGTCCCGCCGGCCCATCGACGACGAAGGGGCGGCGACCCCCCGTGTGGCCGCCGCCCCCTGCGTCGTGGGTCAGCTGTTCAACATCTCGTACGCCATCGCCGGCGCCTTCGTCGCCTCGCCGCCGGTCGGCACGGTGATCTTCGGCGTGCTGCCGTAGTCGGCGTACGTGACCACGTAGTCGTACGCCTTCCGCTCGCCGGCGGCCGGGATCTTCAGCGTCAGCGAGGTCAGGTGCTTGTCCGGCCCGACCACCGCGGTGAACGGCACCCGCTTGGCGGCCTCGCCGAGCGCCGCCGCCTCGCTGTCGTCCAGCGCCTTCGCCGCGTTGCCGCTGCTCACGTCGATGACCCCGGCGTACCGCCCGGGGCCCTGCTCCTCGACGGAGGTGGCCGCCTCGATGAGCGGACCCGCGTTGCCCTGGTCCGCGCCGTCGTACGCCGGGACGCTCCCGCCGTCGGTCAGCTTCGCGCGGTCCAGCTTCATCCACTTGTTCGGGAACTTCGGCAGCCCCGGGTGGCCGCTGAACTTCGCCTTCATCCAGATCTCCTCGCCGATCAGCAGGAACGACATCTTGGTGGTGATGCCGTCCTTGTCCGGGGCCATCGCGGTGTTGATCTCGAAGGCCTTCGCGTCCGGGTCGATCCGGCCGGTGATGGCGCTGGACGAGTCCTTGCCGCTGAACCGGAACGCACCCTCCGTACCGTCCGGGACGGCGTCGAGGAGCGCCTCCTTCGGGCTGGTGGCCGGCGCGGCGGCCGGCTCGCTCTTCGGCCCGCAACCCCCGAGCAGGGTGGTCGCGGCCAGCATGGCGGCGACCGTGCCGACCGCCTGTCGGATGGTGCCGGCGCTGCCCGTTGCCTGTGTCATCGCACTTCTCTTTCTCGCTGCGTGGCTTCTGCCGGTGACGATGCTGCGGGCCGACACGGCGGTTCGGCTGCCGATATGCTGCCGTCCGGCTGCCGGGCACTGCCGTTCGGCGGCCATGGGGGTGTCAGGAGCGGAAAACTCGCATGTCAGGAACGCTGCGTTTCGAGCTGCTCGGGCCTCAGCGGGCCTGGTACGCCGACCGGGAACTGGACCTCGGCCCCGGCAAGCAGCGCGCCGTGCTGGCCGTGCTGCTGCTCTCCGCCGGCCGCCCGGTCCCCACCGGGCAGATCGTCGAGGCGGTCTGGCCCGACGAGCCGCCCGCCAACGGCACGAACGTGGTGCAGAAGTACGTCGCCGGGCTGCGCCGGGTGCTCGAACCCGACCGCTCCCCACGTACGCCCGGACAGGTGCTGAGCCTGACCGACGCCGGCTACCTGCTCCGGGTCGCCCCAGAGTCGGTGGACGCGGTCGGCTTCGAGCGCGGCGTCCACCGGGCCCGGCAGGGGCACGCAGCCGGGCGTACGGCGGATGCGCTGGCCCAGGTGACGGCGGCCCTGGAGCTGTGGCAGGGCGAGCCGTTCACCGGGTTCGCCGGCCTGGTCTTCGAGGCCGCGCGGCACCGGCTGGTGGAACTGCGGGCCGTCGCGCTGGAGACCCGGGCCGAGTTGGCGCTGGACCTCGGCCGGCACCGGGAGCTGGTCGGTGAGCTGGTGGAACTGGTCGCCGAGTTCCCGGTCCGGGAGCGGCTGCGGCACCAGTTGATGCTGGCGTTGTACCGCAGCGGCCGGCAGGCGGAGGCGCTCGCCGCGTACCGGGAGTTCGGCGACCTGCTGCGCGACGACTACGGCATCGAGCCGGGCGAAGCACTCCGCGAGCTGCACCGGCGCATCCTGCGCTCCGACCCGGCGCTGACCCCGAACTCGTCCAGGTCCGGCCCGCCCACTCCCCGGACCGACCCGGCCACGGCCACCGAAGGCCCGCTCCCCGCGGAACAACCGGCGCCCTCGCCGGAGCGTACGACCGGCGGATCGGAGCACCCGACGGTCGCGCCGGGACCGCGGGCCGCGCAGCCCCCAGGCCGTTCGCTGCCCGCGCCGCCCGAGCCGGTCGCCGCCGCCCGGGTTGCTTCCGTCGGCGGTCCCGGAGTGGCGGTCGGCCCTGTCTCCCCCGCGGCGGCCCGACCGTGGGAAGCGCCGCCTCCCGCCACACCGGCGTCACCCTGGCCCCCGGCCCAGGGCGGCTGGCCGGCCGCCACGAGGCAGCCTGGCCCCCTCGTCGGGCTGCACCAGCCGACCGGCGAATGGACGGAACAACGGTCGCCCGGTTGGGTCCGGGTCGTCGCCACCGTCACCGGCACCGCCGTCGCGCTGCTGTCGTTCGGCATGCTGACCTGGGCGGTGGTCCTCGGGTACGCGTTGTGGCGGCGTAGTCGGCGGCTCGCGCTTGCCGGAGTCGGCTACTTCCTGCTCGTCGTGAGCATGTTCGCGATCGCGCTCCAAGAGGTGCCGGACAACGAGGAACTTCCCGACTCCGAGTTCCTTTACCTCATCGGCGCGATGGCGTTCTGCTGGCTCGTGGGGGCCGGGCACGTGCTGCTCCTCAACCCGGCCCTGTGGTCGGGGGTGACCCGGCTGTTCTGGACGGACAGGCAGCGCGTCGCGGAGCAGCAGCGGGTACGCCGGGAGCAGGCCCGCTACCTGCTCCACCACTACCCGGCGGCCCGGCACGAGCTGTACATCGGCCGTCCCGACCTGCCCCGGACCTTCGACGACGGCGGTCTGGTCGATGTGAACACCGTCCCGGACCAGGTGCTGGTCGCACTGCCCGGGCTGACCGGCGAGCAGCGCCGCCAGATCGCCGTCGACCGCTGGCGGCGCGGCCCGTACGGGTCGCTGGAGGAACTGACCGGGCGGTGCCAGCTACCGCCCGCAGCGACCGAACCGCTCCGGGACCTGCTGCTCTTCCTGCCACCCGCACCGCCGCCACCCGGCCCGCATGATCCCGGGTACCGGCCGGGCGCCTGGTAGAAATGCCGGATGAGCCAGGATCGGGCGGCGGTACGGGAGCGAGCCGAGGCGGTGCTGCGCCGGCTGGCCGGCGAGCACGCCCGGCTGCGGGAGGACCAGTGGCGGGCGATCGAGGCGCTGGTGGTGGACCGGCGTCGGGTGCTCTGCGTGCAGCGCACCGGGTGGGGCAAGTCGGCGGTGTACTTCGTCGCCACCGCCCTGCTGCGGGAGCGCCCCGACGCCGCCGGCCCGACCGTGATCGTCTCGCCGCTGCTGGCGCTGATGCGCAACCAGGTGGAGTCGGCGGCGCGCGCCGGCATCCGGGCCCGCACCATCAACTCGGCCAACCTCGACGAGTGGGACGAGATCACCGGCGAGATCCACGCCGGCGCGGTGGACGTGCTGCTGATCAGCCCGGAACGGCTCAACAACCCGGACTTCCGGGACACCGTGCTGCCGAAGCTTGCCGCCACCACCGGCCTGCTGGTGGTGGACGAGGCGCACTGCGTCTCGGACTGGGGGCACGACTTCCGCCCGGACTACCGCCGGCTGCGTACCTTCCTGGGCAACCTGCCCGAGCGGACGCCGGTGCTCGCCACCACCGCCACCGCCAACGAGCGGGTCACCGCCGACGTCGCCGAGCAACTGGGTGACGCTCTGGTGCTGCGCGGCACGCTGGACCGGGAGTCGCTGCGGCTGGGCGTACTCGACCTGCCGAGCCCGGCGCACCGGCTGGCCTGGCTCGCCGACCACCTGGACCGGCTCCCCGGCTCGGGGATCATCTACACGCTGACCGTGGCGGCGGCCGGGGAGACGGCCGAGTTCCTGCGGGCCCGGGGCTGGTCGGTGGCCTCCTACACCGGCCAGGCCGAGGACGCCGACCGCCGCGCCGCCGAGCAGGACCTGCTCGACAACAAGATCAAGGCGCTGGTCGCCACCTCCGCACTGGGCATGGGCTTCGACAAGCCGGACCTCGGCTTCGTGGTCCACCTCGGCGCGCCGCCCTCGCCGATCGCCTACTACCAGCAGGTCGGCCGCGCCGGCCGGGCCGTGGAGCACGCCGAGGTGCTGCTCCTGCCCGGCGTGGAGGACGCGGCCATCTGGCGCTACTTCGCCTCCCTGGCCTTCCCGCCGGAGGAGCAGGTCCGTGCCGTGCTCGCCGCGCTGCCCACGGACCGGCCGATGTCGACCCAGGCCCTCGAACCGGTCGTCGACCTGCGCCGGACCCGGCTGGAGCTGATGCTCAAGGTGCTCGACGTGGACGGCGCGGTCCGCCGGGTCCGCGGCGGCTGGCTTTCCACCGGCGAGCCCTGGGTCTACGACGAGGCCCGGTTGCGCCGCGTCGCCCAGGCGCGCACCGCCGAGCAGCAGGCCATGCGGGAGTACGCGACCACGCCCGGCTGCCGGATGCGCTACCTGCGGGAATGCCTGGACGACGCCGGGGCGGGCGACTGCGGCCGGTGCGACCGCTGCGCCGGTCCGCTCTTCACCGCCGAGGTCTCCGACGCGGCGCTCACCGCCGCGCAGACCTTCCTGGGCCGCCCCGGCGTGGAGATCGCGCCGAAGAAGCTCTGGCCGACCGGTCTGGAGGCGGTGGGCGTACCGCTGAAGGGCCGGATCCCACCGACGGAGCAGGCACTGCCCGGGCGGGCCGTGGGACGGCTGTCCGACCTGGGCTGGGGTGGGCGGCTGCGCGGCCTGGTCGGGCCGGAGGCGGCGGACGGACCGGTCCCGGACGACGTGGCCGCGGCCGTGGTCGAGGTGTTGAAGGCCTGGGCCCACGGCGACGACCCCTGGCCGCGCCGCCCGGTCGGCGTGGTCGCGGTGGGCTCCCGGACGCGCCCCGCGCTGGTCGGCTCGCTCGCCGAGCGGATCGCCACCGTG
>NZ_JAEVHJ010000095.1:0-21469 GCF_016802855.1 Micromonospora sp. ATA51
GATGCGGCCGGGCGGAGGGCGCGCCAGGCGGAGAGGCCGGCGAGCGCCAGCAGGACGGGGAACGCGAGGGCCCACCAGAGCTGCCAGGTGGCGCAGTGGCCCGGGGAGCAGAAGCCCATGCCGAGCGGCGGGCCCAGCACCAGCCGCCGTGCAGCCGCTCGCCCCAGCCGGCCGCCGCGTCCCCGCCGCTGGCGGCGAGGACGGCGGTGAAGGGGTCCCGTCCGTGCCGGAGGCTGTCGAGCAGCATCGGCGCCGCGCCGAGCAGGAGGGCCGCCACCGTCACGATGCCGGCCCGGCCGGCGAGTTCCCGCCGCCGCCACGCCACCAGCACCGCGCCGGTGCCGGCGATGTACGGCAGCAGCAGCGGGTCGACCCAGAGCATCAGCCCGGAGATCAGCCCCCAGGCCGCCCAGCGGGGCAGCCGGGCGTCCGGCCGGCCGGTGCAGAGGTCCAGGGTGAGCAGGGCCAGCCCGACGCCGGCCGGGTTCAGCTCGGGGTAGCCGCCGCCGGCGATCAACTGGTTCTTGACGATCCGGTCGGAGCCGAGCGCGAGGAAGCCGACGATCAGCAGGGCGAACCAGCGGTCCCCGCCGAGTCGCCGGGTCAGCCGCCAGACCAGGAGGAGGAAGAGCGCGTAGAGCGCGAGGGTGGGCAGCCGCAGGGCGAGCACCGACGGCCCGGTCAGCGCGAGCAGCGGCGCGGCCAGGTACGCCTCGAGCGTGCCCATGTACGCCTGCCCGTAGAACCAGACCGGGAAGTCCTGGCCGCGGGCGATGTGCAGGGCGGCGAGCCCCATCGTCGCCTCGTCGCTGTTGGCCGGCGGCGCGTCGGCCAGCAGCAGGGCGAGCCGGTAGCCGACGCCGGCGACGCCGACGAGCAGGGCGAGCAGCGCCGGCAGCCGGGGACGCCGGGGCGTACGCGGGCGGGCTGCCCCGCGCGGCTCCTGGCGTACCCGGGCGGTCATGCCTGTGATCATGGCATCCGGGCACCGGCGGACGGCCGGTGACGCGGCATCTCCCCGGCCTCAGCCGGCGGCGACGATCCCCTCGCGGGCGTCCAGGGCCTGCTTGTAGAGCCGCCCGGCGCGGTACGACGAGCGGACCAGCGGGCCGCTCATCACGCCGGCGAAGCCGATCTCCTCGGCCTCCTCGCGCAGCTCGACGAACTCCTCCGGCTTGACCCACCGGGTCACCGGGTGGTGCCGGGGGGAGGGGCGCAGGTACTGGGTGATGGTGATCAGCTCGCAGCCGGCGTCGTGCAGGTCGCGCAGCGCCTGCGACACCTCGTCCCGCTCCTCGCCCATGCCGAGGATCAGGTTGCTCTTGGTGACCAGGCCGTCGGCGCGGGCCTGCCGGATCACGTCGAGGGACCGCTCGTAGCGGAACGCCGGCCGGATCCGCTTGAAGATCCGCGGCACCGTCTCGACGTTGTGCGCCAGCACCTCGGGGCGGGAGCTGAACACCTCGGCGAGCTGCTCGGGGACCGCGTTGAAGTCGGGGATCAGCAGCTCGACGCCGCAGCCGGACTGCAGAGCGTGGATCTGCCGGACCGTCTCGGCGTACAGCCAGGCGCCGCCGTCCGGCAGGTCGTCCCGGGCCACGCCGGTGATGGTGGCGTAGCGCAGCCCCATCGCGGCGACGGACTCGGCGACCCGGCGGGGCTCGTCGGCGTCGAACTCGGCCGGCTTGCCGGTGTCGATCTGGCAGAAGTCGCAGCGCCGGGTGCACTGGTCGCCACCGATGAGGAAGGTGGCCTCCCGGTCCTCCCAGCATTCGTAGATGTTGGGGCAGCCGGCCTCCTGGCAGACGGTGTGCAGCCCCTCGCGCGAGACCAGCCCGCGCAGTTGCGTGTACTCCGGGCCCATCTTGGCCTTGACCTTGATCCACGGCGGCTTGCGCTCGATCGGCGTCTCGGCGTTGCGCGCCTCGATCCGCAGCATGCGCCGCCCCTCGGGGGCGACCGTCGCGGTGCGTGCAGCCTGCTCAGTCGTCGGCGCGGAGTGCTCGATCGTCACAAAACCGAGCCTACGCCCGACGGTGGCCGTCGATGAACGTCGGGCGACCGGCGTCACGCCGTAGATGTTGTGACACCGGACACCGAGGGCCGAAAAATCGTCGTCACACCGGCCCGGTCCGGTGCTAGCCTGCCCGGCAGAGCTGTGACGGAGCCGAGTAGCGCACCGATCCGCCAGCGCAGAGAGCCGCCGGTTGCTGGAAGGCGGTCTGGCGCCGGGGCGCGAAGACCCTCCCGAGCTGCGGGAAGAACGGCGCGTCCGCGCCCAGTAGAGCCCGCCCGGCTGGCCCCGGTCATCAGGCGACGAACGAGGCCCCCGTTCGCGGGGGCGAAGGTGTGGTGGCACCGCGAGGTTCCCGCTCGCCCACACCTCCCGGGGCTGAGGCGATGCTTCGCCGCCCAAGGGCGGCGCAGGCGTTGCGATCGACCGAGGAGCAGCCCACTATGCACCGCATCCTGTCCTCCCAGCTCACCCACCATGTCGGCGCGACCGTGCGGATCGCCGGCTGGGTGCACCGCCGCCGGCTGCTCAAGTCGGTGGCCTTCCTGATCGTGCGGGACGCCGCCGGCCTGGCCCAGGTGGTGGTCACCGACCCGGCCGCCCGCGCGGCGCTGGAGCAGCTCACCGAGGAGACGGTCGTCGAGGTCACCGCCACGGTGGCCGCGAACGCCGCCGCGCCCGCCGGGGTCGAGCTGACCCACCCGGCGGTACGTCCGCTCGGCCCACCCGCCGTGCCGCCGCCGTTCGACCTGTACCGGCCGGCGCTCACCGCCACCCTGCCCACCCAGCTCGACAACGCCCCGACCGCGCTGCGCCACCCGACCCGGTCGGCGGCGCTGCGGATCTCCGCGGCGGCGGTGGCCGGCTTCCGGGCCACCCTCGACGCCCGCGACTTCGTGGAGATCCACACCCCGAAGGTGGTGGCCTCGTCCACCGAGAGCGGGGCGAACGTCTTCGCGCTGGACTGGTTCGGCCGGCCCGCGTACCTGGCCCAGTCGCCGCAGTTCTACAAGCAGCTGATGGTCGGCGTCTTCGAGCGGGTCTACGAGGTCGGGCCGGTGTTCCGGGCCGAGCCGCACGACACCGTCCGGCACCTGGCCCAGTACACCTCGCTCGACGTCGAGCTGGGCTTCGTCGCCGACCACCGGGACGTCATGCGGGTGCTGCGGGACACCCTGGCCGGGATGCTCGGCGCGGTGACCGAGCGGGCGGGCGGCGCGCTGGCCACGCTGGGGATCGAGGCGCCGCAGGTGCCGGCCGAGATCCCCGCCGTGCACTTCACCGAGGCGCTGAAGATCGCCGGGGCGCCGGCCGACGAGCCGGACCTCGCCCCGGCCCACGAGCGGGCGCTGGGGGAGTGGGCCCGGCGGGAGCACGGCTCCGAATTCCTCTTCGTCACCGGGTACCCGATGGCGAAGCGGCCCTTCTACACCCACCCCGACCCGGCCCGGCCCGCGTACTCCCACGGGTTCGACCTGCTCTTCCGCGGCCTGGAACTGGTCACCGGCGGGCAGCGGCTGCACCGGTATGACGACTACCTCGCCGCCCTGGCCGCGCGCGGCGAGCCGGTCGAGCCGTACGCCGGCTACCTGGACGCCTTCCGGCACGGCATGCCGCCGCACGGCGGTTTCGCGATCGGCCTGGAACGTTTCGTCGCCCGGCTCACCGGCGCCGCGAACGTCCGCGAGGTGACCGCCTTCCCCCGCGACCTGCACCGCCTCACCCCCTGACCGTCCCGTTCCGTCCTCGTCCGGTTGACCATGAAGTTGTTGCCATGACCCGCCGACAGGGCGGACAGCAACTTCATGATCACCGGGGCGAGGTGGGGTGGGGTGGGGTGGTCAGGCGGGGCCGAGGAGGTCCCAGGGGTTGCCGGCGAGGTCGCGGAAGACGGCGACCCGCCCGTACGGCTCGGTGCGCGGGGGCTTCACGAACTCGACGTTCGCCTCCCGCATCCGGCGGTAGGTGGCCTCGAAGTCGTCGACCTGGAGGAAGAAGCCGACCCGACCGGCGGTCTGGTCGCCGACCGCCGCCTCCTGCCGCTCGCCGTCGGCGCGGGCCAGCAGCAGCCCCGTCCCGCCGCCCGGCGGGCGGACCACCACCCAGCGCTTCGGCCGCCCGTCGTTGGTGAGCGAGGGCTTGTCCTCGACCAGCTCGAAGCCGAGCACCTCGGTGAAGAAGTCGATGGCCGGGTCGTAGTCGGCGACGACCAGGGTGACCAGATCGATGCGCACCCGGTCAGCCTTCGAGCGTGACCAGGGTGGGCAGGTGGCGCTCGACCACCGGGAGCACGTCGGCGACGGTGACCGGGCGGCCCAGCTCGGCGGTGAGCGAGGTGGTGCCCGCGTCCCGGATGCCGCAGGGGACGATCCGGTCGTAGTACGACAGGTCGCAGTCACAGTTGATCGAGAAGCCGTGCTGGGTGACGCCGCGGGCCACCCGGATGCCGATGGCGGCGACCTTGCGGGCCGGGCCGCGGTCGTCCTCCGGCACCCAGACGCCGCTGCGCCCCTCGACCCGGCCGGCGGCCAGCCCGAACTCGGCGCAGACGTCGATCAGCAGCTGCTCGGTGCGGCGCACGTACGCCACCACGTCCACCGGGTCGGGCAGCTTGACGATCGGGTAGCCGACGAGCTGCCCCGGCCCGTGCCAGGTGATCTTGCCGCCGCGGTCCACGTCGACCACCGGGGTGCCGTCCATCGGGCGGTCCCACGGCTCGGTGCGCTTGCCGGCGGTGTAGACGCTGGAATGCTCCAGGAGCAGCACCGTGTCGCCCTGTTCGCCGGCCACCACGGCCTCGTGCAGCCGGCGCTGCTCGTCCCAGGCGGCCTGGTAGTCGAGGAGCCCAGCCCGAACGGCGGTCAAACCGGAAGTCGTCACGCTCACCCGTCCACCCTAGCCCCGCCGCCCGCCGGTGAGCTGCGTGAGCCTCGTCGCGTCAGGCCGGCGGGACCTTCCAGAGCCAGACGTCGTCGACGCGTTGCGGGGGGCCGAGCAGGTCGGTGGCGGTGCGGCGCAGGGCGTCCTCGTCGATGTCGTACTTCGCGCCGTGCACCCGGTCGGGCAGGACCACCGCCTCGACGTGCCAGTAGCGCAGGTCGGCCAGGGACTCCTTGATGCTGCCGTCGGTGATGATCGGGACCAGGCCGGTCCGCCCGGCCTGGTCCATCAGCGAGTCGAAGGTGCGCGGCGGCGGCCCGATCCGGCCCCGGCCGTGCGGGCGCCGGGGCCGAGGAAGAAGCCGGCCGGGATGCGGAACTCGCCCTGCCGGTGGGCCAGCGCGTACGCCTGCCAGCGCTGGCGTCCGGCGTCACGTCGACGGTCAGCGGCAGCGGGGTCAGCACGCCGCCGGGGGAGACGTGCTGCTTCCAGGTGCCGGCGGTGATGAACGCCGGGATCGGCTCGCGCAGGCTGGTCAGCAGCGGGGTGGGCAGCAGCGGCAGGAGCGCGGCGGCGAAGCCGAGCGCCCAGGCCAGCTCGGTGGAGCGGTGCCGGGGCGGCGCGGCGCGCAGCCGGTCGACGGTGTACGCCAGCAGCAGTCCGATCACCGGCGCCACGACCAGCGCCAGCCGGGAGGGCAGCGCCGCGTTGACCACCGGCAGGTTGTCGAGCACCCCGAACGGCAGCAGCTGGTCGGTGCGCCGGCCGTTCCACTTGGCCGTCGGCCCCCAGGAGAGCACCGCGAAGACCACCGCGGTCACGGCCAGCGCCCAGAGGGTGGCCCGGAACGCCCGGTCGGCGCGCCGCCACAGCAGGACGAAGCAGGCGACGGCGAGCAGCAGCAGCGGGATGCCGAAGAACGAGTTCTCCTCGGTCGGGTTGGGCGCCAGCGAGCTGCCCAGCCCGGCCCACCCGGCGAGCGACCGGCGCGGGTACGACCCGTACGCGGCGATGTCCTCGGAGTGGATGAACGGGTCGAAGCCGGTGCCGTGGAAGCGCTGCGGACCGGCGAAGTGCAGCCAGAGCGGGTACGCCAGCAGCACCCCGGCGACCAGCGCGGTGACCCCGAGTCCACGCAGGAAGGACGGCAGCGCGGCCCGGACCTCGGCCCGCCGGGACGGCTGCACGGCCCAGACGCCGAGGAAGAGGGCCAGCGCGAGGGCGGTGAAGAAGAGCCCCTCGGCGGCGATCGAGAAGGCGACCGCCACCAGCACGCCGAGCAGCACCCCGCCGCGGATCGCGTTGCCGGGGCGGCGCAGCGCGAACACGCCCTGGATCAGCAGCGGCACCAGCCAACCGGCGGTCCAGTTCAGGTGGGCGTTGGCGTGCGACACCATGGCCGGGCAGTAGCCCATGAAGAGCGCGCCGACCGCGGCGGCCAGCCGGCTGCGCACCAGGTGCCGGCTGAGCAGCCAGTACCAGGCTAGCGCGGTGGCGGCCAGGTTGAGGGTGAGGATCACCAGGAACGTCGCGGGCGGCCCGATCAGGTACGTCAGCGGCGCGAAGACCCAGGCGTACACGGTGATCGAGGTGTTGACCGCGAGGTTCGCCCCGTCCGGCACGTTGATCAGGTGGGTGAAGAGCGGGTTCTCCCCGTGGGTGAGCGAGTGCCCGCCGAAGGCCAGCAGCCACTCGAAGAGGGCCTGGTCGCTGGAGTTGACGGTGATCGCCCGGGTGTTCGGGTCGCGCCACATGCCGCTGGTCACCCAGATCGCCAGGGCCAGCGCGGCCAGCACCATGATCAGGTCGGCGCGGCGGTCCCGGGCGACGGGCGCGGACCCGGACGAGGGGTCCGTGGCCAGGGACGGGGAGGTCGGCACGCAGCGGACGTTACCAACCGGACCGGGACACGCCGGTCAGACACGAAACCTCACTTCGCCACGTCAACTCCGGCCATATCTCGGAATCGACAAATGTGGTTGCCTCGGCCATGTCGGCGAGGTGAAACACGGACGTAACGTCTCGGCAACTCGGGGGTGATCCAGTTCACATTTCCGCAAACCGGGAGGTCGCCGTGCCCCCGCTCCTCGTCCCTCCGCACCCGGCTCGCCGGGGCTGCCGCCGCGGTCATGCTGGCCGCAGCCGCCGCGCTCGCCGCCGCCCTGCCCGCCCGGGCCGCCACCCTCACCCAGGTGACCGGCTTCGGCTCCAACCCCGGCAACCTGAGCATGTACGCCTACCGCCCGGACGGCCTGCCGGCCAACGCGCCGGCCGTGGTGCTGCTGCACGGCTGCACCCAGAACGGCGCGGTACCCGCTACAGTGTCGGCGTGGAAGAACTGACCCCCGCCAGCGCGTACGTCCGTATCAGTGTCCTAACTGAAGAGTCCGACAGCCTGGCCCGCCAGGAGCACGCCATACGCCAGTTCGCAAAGCTGCGCGGGTTCGACGTGGTGGAGGTCCGCCGGGATGAGGGCGTGTCCGGCGTCGCGAAGGTTCGGCCCGCCTATGAAAAGTGGCTGGACGACGCGCGGTCGGGCCGGGCGAAGGTCCTCCTCGCCTATCACATGGACCGGGTCAGCCGGGGGGGCTGGTCGCGCTGGCTTCCCTCCTGACGGTCCTCGACGCGACGGGGGCCCGCCTTATGACGGTCGCGGACGGGACCGATAGCGACTCGCCCGCGTTCCGACTCACGGCGGCGGTCGTCGCCGAGGTCGCGTCGGCGGAACACAAGTCGATCCGGCGGCGGGTCACGGACCGGCACGCCTCGGACCGGCGTAACGGCTACTGGACCATGCCGCGTCCCTTTGGCTACGTGGTCGAACGGGGCCGGCTGGTTCCGCACCCGGCCGAGGCCCCGATTGTCCGGACGCTGGTCGAACGGGCCACCGACGGGGAGTCCCTGCGCGGGCTGGCGGCCTGGTTGACCGCCGAGGGCGTCCCGACGTCGCGGGGCGGCGACGCATGGGGGATGACCAGCATTCGCCGGATGCTTCGTAACCCGGTCCTGGCGGGCTGGTATCCCCACAATGGGCAGGCGGTCCGGGACGACGAAACCGGCGAACGGGTCAGCGTGTCCGACGCGCCCATCCTGACCCCGGCCGAGTGGGTCACCCTGCAGGCTGCCCTTGACGCCCGCGTGAAGACCGGGCCGACGGGCCGCCTAGTCCCGGCCGTGGGCGGCGAACGCAAGCACGAACTATCCGGCCTCCTGTGGCACTCCTGCGGCTACACGCTGGCCTATAACTCGCCCCGGGGCCGCCAGCGAACCGGGCGGTTCGGTTGCGGGCGCAACGGGGCTAACCGGAACGCCTGCGCCGGGATTTGGGTCAACGAGAAAACCGCCGAAGAGTGGGCCGAGCATGCGGTTATGACTCGCCTCGCGGCCCTCGAACCGGGGTCGGATGCCTTCGAAGCGGTCGCGTCCCGGTGGCTGGCCCGTATGGACCCGACCGACGACGCGGAACGGCGCGCGGCCCGCGAAGCGGTCACCGTCGCCGAGGCGGAGGCGGCCGATTTGGAAGCGGCCCGGTACGAACGCGGGGAGTTCCCGGGGCCCGCCGGGCTGACCCGCTGGCAAAAGTTGTATAACCGGGCCCTCGCCCGACTGGACGCCGCTAACACGGTCCTGGGGGCCTTCCCGGACGTGACCGACGTCGGCGGCCTGGCCGACCCCGCGATCCTGGCCGAGGCGCTGCACGGCGGCGGCCGGGCGGCCCGCCGGGACCTCTTTACCCTCGTACTCGACCGCGTGACGGTCGACCGGGCCGAGGGCGCGGGCCGTGTCGGCCTCGGGGGACGGACCCCGGCCGACGGGTTCGTGTTCGTGCCGACCTGGGCGGGGGAGGGCGACGCCTGACAGGCCCCAGGACGCGAAAGAGGCCCGCACCCATCACGGGGCGGGCCTCTTCCGTTCGTCTGGACGACGACGAGGACCGGGACCGTATCCTCGGCCCGGACACCGACCGGGACCGGGACCGGAACCGGAACCGGGAGTAGCGACTGGGGAAGCCCCCGGCTACCGGATCAACTCCGGCGGCCGGGGGCTCGGGATGGGGCACGGCACTCCGGTCGATCCGGGCTCGGCGGCCGACCAGTGCGGCACCGCCACGTCGTACTTCCTGGACACCATCTGTTCGACGTACCGGGACGCGCTCTTCTTCGGCCTCGACGGCGGGGTCACGCCCAGTCCGACGGCCACCGCCACCCCCAGTCCCACGGTCTCCCCGACGACCGCCCCGGTCTGCGTCACCGCCAGCAACTATGCGCACGTGACCGCCGGCCGCGCCTACCAGTCCGGCGGCTACGCCTACGCCCTCGGCAGCAACCAGAACATGGGCCTGTACAACACCTTCTACACCAGCACCCTCAAGCAGACCGGGCTCAACTACGGGGTCATCGGCTGCTGATCCGGCTGGCGCAGCGGTTCCCTGCCCGGCAGGGGACCGCTGCGCTCATTCCGTCAGCGCGGCGTGCAGGGCGGATGGCAGGTCGGGGTGGCGGTACTCGAAGCCGGCCTTCGTGAGGACGGCGGGCAGGACGCGGGTGCTGGCGAGGATGTCCTGGGCGAAGCCGCCGAGGGCCACCTTCAGGGCCAGCGCGGGGATCGGGAGGATCGCCGGTCGGTGCAGCTGGCGGGCCAGCTCCCGGGTGAACTCCGCGTTGGTGGCCGGGTCCGGGCCGACCCCGTTGACCGGGCCGGCGATGTCGTCCCGCTCCAGCAGGAACGCCGACGAGTCCAGCCAGTCGCGCAGCGAGATCCAGGACCACCACTGCCGACCGCTGCCCAGCCGCCCGCCGAGGCCCAGCTTGATCGGGCGCAACTGCGGCTGGAGCATCCCGCCGTCGCGGTGCAGCGGCAGCCCGGTGCGTAGCCGCACCACGCGTACGCCGGCGTCCTCGGCCGGTCGGGTCGCGGCCTCCCAGACCCGGGAGACGTCGGCCAGGAAGCCCTCGCCCGCCGGGGCGTCCTCCTCGACCGTCCGGTCGCCGGTGTCGCCGTACCAGCCGATGGCAGAGGAGTTGAGCAGCACCGAGGGGCGGTCCGCGGCGGGCAGCCCGGCCATGGTGATCGCGAGGGTGGTGGTGGTGTCCACCCGGCTGGACCGGATCAGGTTCTTGTAGTCGTCGCTCCAGCGTTTGTCGCCGACCCCGGCGCCGGCGAGGTTGACCACCGCGTCGGCCTCGGCCACCACCGCCGGGTCGAGCTGCGCGGCGGAGGGGGTCCACTGCCGCTCGTCTGGGGTGCGCGGCGGCCGGCGGACCAGTCGGGTGACCTGGTGCCCGTCGGAGGTGAGCCGGTCGACCAGCCGGGTGCCGAGGAAGCCGGACGAGCCGGCCATCAGGATCCGCATGACCATATCTTCGGCCACGGACCCCGTCCTGGATCCGTTGCCTAGAAACCCGGCGGTCGCGGCTTTCGCTGCTGACCGCCCGGAAGAAGATGGCTGCTCGTGCGCTGTGGAGCTGATGACGTGGATGAATCAGCCCGTCACTCGCCGGTCTGGCCGTCGATCGCCTCGCGGATGATGTCGGCGTGGCCGAGGTGGCGGGCGTACTCGTCGATCATGTGGGTGAGCACCCACCGCAGTGAGTGTTCCCGCCCGGTGTCGAAGGACCGGCCGACCGCCTCCAGCGGGCGGTCGGCGGCGATCCGCCGGGACACCTCGACCTCCGCCCGCCAGATCGCGAAGGTCTCCTCACCGGTGGTGCTGTCGACGTCGTTGAAGTCCTCGTCGCGGTCGTCGGTGCGGGTGAACAGGCTGCCCGGGAAGTTCCCGTCGATGACCGCCTGGAAGTACCACCGCTCGACCGTGGCCAGGTGCCGGACCAGGCCGAGCAGGGAGAGGTTGGACGACGGCACCGCCCGCCGGCGAAGCTGCTCGTCGGTCAGGCCGGCGCACTTCCGCACCAGCGCATGGCGCTGGTAGTCGAGAAAGGTGTCCAACAGGGTGCGCTCATTCGCCGTGGGCGGCAGCGCGAAACGTTCATCGATCACCTGTCGGATCGTACGTTAGTTCGATAGCCTCGCTGCCCCTGCAGGGCGGCTCGCCTAGCTCGGGCGACGTACCGCTCGCACCGTCTACCGCGTAGTGCTACGAAGTGCTACAATGTGCGCCGCTCGGGAGTGGCGGCCGAGCTCGTCACTAGTGCTGTCTCCCCGGCCCTGGGATGGGGCGTTGGGGCGAGCCGCGGGTCGGCCGGCGGGGGATCGCCCAGCCGAGGAATCGGGCGAAGAGCTGGCCCGGCTCGGGCCCGTCGTGCGGGTGCAGGGTGTGCAGGTGGCCGGCTGCGTCGTGCAGCATCCCGCCCAGGTAGACCAGCAGCGCCACCCGGTCGTCGGCGTACTCCCTGAGCAGGGTGAGGCGGGCCGTCGCGCACGGCCAGGGGGCGGCGCAGGCCCGGCAGAGCCAGAGTGGGCGCAGCGCCACGTGCGGCGGCCCGCTCACCATCGGCCGCCGTTGGCCCGCCAGGACTGCGCGGGGTGAGCCGGCCGACCCGGCCGACCTGCGGGTTCGCCCGGGTCGCCTCGTCCCACCAGCGGGTGTTCCGCGGCGGGGCGGGTGGCTCGGTCGGCACCGAGGCGTGCCGATCCTGGCAGGCGGTCCAGCGCAGGCCGCACGAGCACCAGCGCCGCCCGCCCCGCCAGGTCCGCCGGTGACGGGGCGCGAGCGGCACCAACTTCGCGTTCCTTCGCGGCCACATCGTCAGCACCACCGATCCGGTACGCGCACCTGCTGCTCGCGGCGCACCACCAGCTCGTCAACCACCTCGTCGGGCAGGCCGCGCGACCGCAGCACCCTCTCCACCGCGTCCACCGGCTGGGCGAGCACAGGCTGCACGCTGTTACGCCTCTCTCCTCGTGCGGCGCCGAGACGGGCGGGGTCGGCCGGTGCGGCCGGAGCCCGGCGCCCGCCCCGGGCCTGCTCACGGGCCCGCCGACACCAGGTCGCGGGCAGGGGTGGCACCCGGCCGACTACCGGGGGAGTGGCCGGCCGGGTGGTTCCACATGACGACCAGCTCCGGGTTTGCAGACCAGGGAGCCGGTCAGGACGAACTTTGTCAGACAAGACTAGTAAAGTCAACGGACTACTCCTTACTTGTCTCGTAAAGTGGGTTGTGATCAAATGGCGGTGCAGACCAGGGAGTCAAAATGCCCGCCAAAGCCAAGTGGGCGCAGCTTGCGGATCACATCCGCGAGCAGATCGCGTCCGGAGAACTCGCACCCGGTGACAAGCTGCCATCCACTGCTCAATTGAAGGACGAGCACGGCGTCTCAGCGGGCGTCGTGCGTCAGGCGATCCTCGTGCTTCAGATGCAGGGGGTCGTCGAGGGCGTGCATGGCGTAGGCGTGTTCGTCGCCGAGCGGGTCGAAAGCTGAGGCGGCGGCAGTTCGTGCTGCCGCCGCCGTTGCCTGCCGGCTACCCCTGCCGCCCCACGGTGCCGCCGCGGACCGTCGCCGGGCTTACCCCGATGACGACCGGTCGGGCGCCCAGGCACTGGGGCGCGAAGTGCGCCACGATGTAGTCCCACGCCGCCTTCGCCTCGTCGAAGGTGAACGTCGGCTCGCCGTCGAGGTAGACGCTCAGGATCGTGCGGGGGATCAGGTACCACTTCCGCCACCAGGTGTTGGTCTTCGGCGAGTACATGATCCGGTCCACCCCGTCGGTGTGGCAGAGGCCGAAGGTGTGCCCCAGCTCGTGGATCGGCACGTACTTCCAGATCTGGTCCGGCGTGTTGTCGATGAAGGTGACGCCGGAGGTGTTCTTGCCGCTCAGCCCGCAGGCGCTCTCGTGCAGGTTGTTGGCCAACCCGCGCAGGGTGTCGGTGTAGCGGAAGACCCCGACGGCGACCGGGTGGCAGAGGTCGGCCGTCGCCCCGTCCGGGTCGGTGGTCTTGTCGTGCCGGCCGATCACGTCTTTTAGGAACCGGGTCAGCGCGGGGTGTGCGTCGGGTCGGTCGTACCCCTTGTGGACGATGTGGTCGGGGTCGGTGACCTCGCGGGTCTCCTGGTCGAAGTCCAGCATCAGCGCGAGTTCGCGCCCCTTCTCGCGGGCCGTGGCGACCTTGGTGTCCAGCGCGCCGTCGCGCATCGGCAGCACGATGAACGCCGGCCCCTGCGCGCCCCGCGAGTTGAGGTAGGTGTCCAGTTCGTCGGCGGAGATGGGGTTGTCGAACTCGCCGCCGCCACCGCCACCCAGGACGGTCCCCTTCTTGAGGGTCTTGTACCGCTTGCGGTTCCAGAACCCCTCGGGGAACTCGAAGCCGCAGAGCTCCCGCAGGTTGATCGCGCCCTGCTCGTGCAGCACGACCAGGTTGGGCACGGCCGGTTCGCGCGGCGAGGGGGTCTCCGAGTCCAGCGTCGTCCGGTACGCGGTGCCGTGCAGGCGCAGCCCGAACGCGCCGTGGTCGAGGCGGATCGCCTCCTTGATCTCGGTCAGCGTGTCACCGGAGTACTTCGCCTCGAGCAGGCCGCGCACGTATCGGCGCAGCCGCTCCCGGTTGATCTCCTCGATGATGTAGTCGATCGTGTCGCCAAGGAACACGATGCGGGCCAGCCGGATGATCCCCAGCACCAGGCCGATCACTGCCCGCAGCAGCCCGTCGAGGATCCGCCGCCAGTCGAGCGTGACGATGCCGATGACCACGTCCCAGAGCCCGGCCGCGATGTCGACCACCGCCTCGACGACCACCCCGACGAGCTTGCACACCGTCCGGACCACCCACTTGCCGACCTTGACGATCACCCAGCGGACGACCTTCACGAAGTATGTGACGAACCAGCAGACCCAGCCGCGCGGGTCGTACCACGGGTAGTCCTTGCACTTCTTCTCCTGCCGTTCCTCCCACTCCTCGACGGGCTTGGAGACCTCCTCCTCGACCCATTCGGTGATTTCGGTGCAAACGAGTGCCATGAGAGATCCCCCCTCAGAGTCAGGAAGCCGCGCGCAGCGCGCGCAGTCGAAGAAGCAGGCGCCGCCGGCTCCAGGACAGCCCGAGGAGCTTGCCGGCGACCGCCGCCGCGAGGCAGCCGAGCACGGCCGCGGCGACGGCTCGGCCACCGCTCCGCCCGATCACGAGGACGCCGGCCACGGCGGTGACGAGGGCCAACGCACCCCAGTCGCAGCCGCAGTCGTTGAACAGGCGGCGGATGGTCGCTGCCGTACGCTCGCGCTCCGTCGCGTCGAGCCCGGGCAGTGTGACGGTGACCCGGTCGAGGTGGGGGCGCCGGAGCAACGAGACCAGCGCCTCCGCCCGATCGAGATCCGCGCGATCAGCGATCTCGATGTGCATGACGGTGTCACCTTCTAACTGACACCCTGACTGTGAGCGTGGTCGACCGCCAGGTCAACGCATCTTTCAGCTACCCGACTGTGGGCTGCGGCGCGAGACCGGACGGGTGCGACCGGAATCTCGCCCAGTAGGCCGTCGGCTACTTCGGGCGGCTCACCGCTCGCACGGTCACGAGGTCGTCAAGCCCGGTGAAGTCTGCATGGTTGGTGGTGTAGAGCGGCAGGCCGTGAGTGTGCGCCACCGAGGCGATCATGAGGTCGGCGATTCGGCGACGGGTACCCCGCCCGGTGGCGAGCACGGCGGCGGAGATGAGACCGAACGCCCGCGCGGCCTCGGCGTCGAACGGCAGCGGCTCGAATGTCGATTCGACATGTTGGAGGACGCTCATCCGGCGTGCGCGTTCCCGCGAGTCGTCGGTGTGGTGCGGTCCGGCGGAAAGCTCCGCGAGGGTCACCGCGCTGATGACCATTTCGTCAGGTAGTTCGGCGGGATCCAGAGCGGCGAGGTGGATGACGATGTTGGTGTCGATCAGGCCTCGAAGGGGAAGCTCACCACTCACGGTCGAATGGGTCCTGTCCGATCGCCTCGTCTATGTCACGACGGAACCTGGCCTCGTCGAGTACTGGAGACGTCGCGAAGGCTGCCATGACTTCGGTACGGGGAACGAAGGTGCGTCGCCGGATCGGGATCAGCCGGCCGATCGGAGTCCCGTTGCGGGTGATCGTGAAGGATTCGCCGCGTTCAACTCCGCGCATGATCGCGCCAGAGTCATTCCGCAGCTCACGCTGGGTGATCTCACGAGAAGCATGCTCCGCCACAGCAGCAGTTTAGCCGGATGTGCTACAAGGTGCTACACAGCTTGCAAAAGGGGAAGCAGTGGTCCGAGCTGGTCGACGGCGTCGGTGCGTACCACGAAGCGAGTGATGCCCCAGCGGTGCCGGTGGGCCGCGACCGCCGTGACGATCTCCTCCGCCGTGCCGATCAGGACGAACGGGGTGGCCAGCAGCTCGGCGACGGTCAGCCCGGTGTCGGCGGCCGTCTTCGCGGCGGCGGCCTCGGCGTCGTCGGTCACCGCCACCTGCTGGACCAGGGCCTCCAGCGCGGGCGCTCGGCCCGGCCGGCGGCCCCGGCCGCCACCTGCGCGAGCTGCGCGTCGATCTGGTCGGCCCGCCACCGCACGTCGTGGGCGTGCCCGTCGGCGAGGGTACGGCCGAAGCCGGTCAGGCCGACCACGTCGGCGTGCGCGCCGGCCCAGCGCAGCAGTGTCGAGTTCGCCGTACCCATGGTGAGCGGGACCCGGTCCTGGACGGGCCGCGGCTCGGTCAGGCGGGCCGCGTGGGCGACCAGCTCCGGAGTGTCGACGCTGACCTCCCCGCCGGCCAGCAGGTCCCGGACGGCCTCCGCGACGGCCACGCAGCGGCGTACCCGGGCGGCGACGTCGGGCCGCTCGCGGCCGACGGCCGCCATTCGGCGGGGGTGTGGCCCGCGCCGAGGCCGAGGCGGGCCCGCCCGCCGGAGACCATGTCCAGGGTGGCCACGTCGGTGGCGAGCAGGATCGGCTCGCGGACGCCGGCGTTGGAGACGTACGAACCGAGGCCGAGCGTGGAGGTCACCGCCGCGGCGGCGGCCAGCGAGACGAACGGCGACGCGCCGTGGCCGGGGTGGTCCGCGGCCAGCAGGGCGTCGAAGCCGGCGGCCTCCAACCGGCGGGCCAGGTCGAGCCAGCTCGCGGCGTCGGCGGGACGGGCCTGGACCGAGAAGATCGCCATCGGCCCAGCATCCGGCGTCCGCCGCGACGCGGCCAGCCCGGACCCGCCGATTCTGCTGACCGGCGAATCCGAGCCCGACCGGCGAGGCTCAGGCGGACTGGTGCACGGCCTCCAGCCGGGCCAGGTCGTCCTCGGTGAGGCGCAGGCCGCCGTCCGCCACGTTCTGGGTCAGGTGCTCCGGGTTGCCGGTGCCCGGGATGGCCAGCACGTTCGGCCCGCGGTGCAGCGTCCAGGCCAGCCGGACCTGGGCGGGGGTCACCCCGTGCGCCCGGGCGACGGCCCGGACCTCGTCGTGCTCGGTGCCGCTCGCGCCGGCCTCGCGCCCGCTGGTGGCGAGCGAGAAGAACGGCACGAACGCGATCCCCTGCGCCGCGCAGTCCCGCAGCAGCTGGTCGTGGCCCGCGCGGTAGCCGAGGCCGTACGAGTTCTGCACGCAGACCACCGGCGCGACGGTCTGCGCCTCGGCGACCTGGTGCGGGCGGACGGCGGAGACGCCGAGGTGGCGGATCAGCCCGGCATCCCGCAGCTCGGCGAGCGCGCCGAAGTGCTCCGCCAGCGGCTCCGGGCCGTACACCCGGAGGTTGACCACGTCGAGGTGGTCCCGGCCGAGCTGGCGGAGGTTCTCCTCGACCTGGCCGCGGAGCTGGTCCGGACGGGCCATCGGCAGCCATTCGCCGGACAGGTCCTTGCCCGGCCCGACCTTCGTGACGATCACCAGGTCGTCCGGGTACGGGGCCAGCGCCCGGTTGATCAGCTCGTTGGCCGACCGCAGCGGCGAGAAGTAGAACGCGGCGGTGTCGATGTGGTTGACGCCCAGCTCTACCGCCCGGCGCAGGACGGCGACGGCCTGGTCCCGGTCGCTCGGGCTCCCGTCGGCGTTGCTGGTCAGCCGCATGGCGCCGAAGCCGATCCGGTTGACCGTCAGGTCGCCCAGGCGCCAGGTGCCCGCCGTCGCGGCGGTGATCGTGTCGGTGGTCATCGTGTCTCCGTCCCCCTCGGAATTGTGGTCGACATCCCGTCATCGGGCAGTGGGACGCCGAGCAGTTCCACGGTGTCGCCGGCCCTCCGGTTCACCGCGTCGAGCGCGGCGACCAGTTTCTTCTCCTCGTAGGTGAAGTGCGACTCCAGCAGCGCGGCGAGCCCGTCCAGCTCGGCGCGGACCGCCGCCCGGGCGGCGGCCGGGCCGGTCGTCAGGTCCTCGATCCGGCGCAGGATGCCCGCCACCATCCGGTGGTCCTCCGCGAGTTCGGCGAGGACCGGACGCAGCGCCGGCTCCCGTTCGGCGAGAACCCGGAACGCGCCGCCGTCCTCGCCGCCGTGATGCCGGGTGAGTGCCGCGCAGAAACCCAGGCAGTGGGCGCGCAGGTCCTCAGACGACCGGAGGTCGGCACCGGGGGAGTCGAGGCTCGTACGGAGCCGGGCCAGCTCCTCGCGGAGCCAGAGGTGGATCTCGATCAACTGGTTGCCGAGGGCGGTCAGCCGCCCGTTCGGCTCGTGGGATGGGTGCACATGGTCCCCTGCTGTCCCGCGCCTCCATGCCCACGGCGGTCTCCGTGCCGGGCGCACCGCGACGCTGGGCCGACGATACGCGGTCCGTCCGCCGGCCGCCGTCCCGTTACGTCGACGGCTCGCCGGGTTCCGGCTCGTGCCAACGGGCCCGCCAGGCGGCCTCGCGCGTCTCGTGGGTGGTCCGTTCCTCGACGACGACCTCGTGCAGGGCGTCGCGGGCCTCGCCCATGGTCAGCACCTCCAACGCCACCAGCCCCACGCAGATGGCGGTCAGCAGCGTGAGGGCGGCCAGTCCCGGTAACCGACTGGCGATCGGGATGCTCACGGCCAGGGCCAGTACGGTGCCCACCCGGATCCAGGACAGCGTGTGCAGCGTGCGGAGCTGGAACAGCATGTTGCCGCAGAAGTAGCAGATCACCCCGCCGAAGAGCAGCGCCACGCTGGGACCGTGCGCGCGTTCGGTCAGCGGAATGTGCGGATCCGCGATCTCGTGCACGATCCGCTCGGCGCCCAGGGCGAACAGGATGATCCCGGCGATCATCGGCAGGTAGAGGTAGGCGTACGCGTCCCGGGCCATCGCCACCCGGGGGCGTCCCTCGGCAGCGTGGAGGGCGATCCGGGCGGCCGGCCCCACCCAGTCGTAGTGCGCCCACCACAGGGCGGCGGTGAAGACGATGCCGAGGACGGCGGCGGCGACGGCCGGCCAGGTCGGCGGCTGACCGAGCAGGTTGCTGCCGACACCGACCGAAATGACCGACTCGCCCAGGGCGATGATCAGGATGAGGTCGTACCGCTCGGTCCAGTGCTCCGCGGAAGTGACGCGCCAGCCCCAGGTGCCGGCGAGGAGCCCGCTGCCGTACTGCAGCACCACGACGGTCGCCCACAGCCCGTCGCGGGTCAGCGCTGCCCGGCCGGGATCCTGGAGCTGCGCCGGGATCAGCGCGGCGGCGAGCAGCAGGACGGTGCTCAGCACCAACTCCGGGGCGAACCGGAGCAACTGCCGGCGCTCCTCCGGGTTGTCCCGGACGACGTGCCGGTAGAGGGCAAAGTGCACCAGGCGGATGATCACGTAGCTGCCCGCCGCCACCATGGGCCCGGCGGCGTTCTCCCCGGGGTCGCGGAACGCCTGCGGCAGCGCCAGCGCGAAGGTGAAGAGCGCCGCCATGCCGACCACCATCAGCACCGGGACGAAGCCCTCGCCGAGCCGGACCCGGGTGGCGACCACGCTGTGCACCACCCAGGACCACCAGAGCACGGCGAGCACCAGCAGGGCGTGCAGCAGGTTGGTGCCGTTGATGTCCAGGGCGGTGGCCCGGGTGATGATGAAGAACGAGAAGACGAAGACCAGGTCGAAGAAGACCTCAAAGCGGTCCACCCGCGCGCCGGGGGCGACGGCGACGGCGGGCCCCAACCGTCCGCGCCCCCGTTTACCGCTCACCGGTCGAGTCTCCCAGCGCCCGGACGGCTCCGGTTCGGAATCCGCTCAGCCCGTGGCGCGGTGCCGCAGGCCGTCCATCAGCAGGTCGAGCAGTCGGCCGGCCTGTTCGCGCTGCTCGGGTTCGCCGGCGACCAGGGAGACCCCGCTCAGGCCGGCGAGCACGTCCGTGGGCGCCACGTCGGCCCGGACGGTGCCGGCCGCGCCGCCCGCCTCCAACAGCAGGCCGAGCGCGGCGACCAGGCGGTCCCGGCTGTGCGCGTACGGGTTGGCGCCGGAGGCGATGACCAGCCGGAGCGCGTCCGCCATGCCCCGCTTGGTGGACAGGTAGTCGATGAAACGGTCCATCCAGGCGCGCACCGCCCGGTCCGGCGGCAGGCCGGCCAGCAGCTCCGGCGCGGCGTCGCAGAGCTTGGCCAGCTCGTTGCGGTAGGCCGCCTCGACCAGGGCCTCCCGGGTGGGGAAGTGCCGGTAGAGGGTGCCGATGCCGACCCCGGCCGCTCTGGCGATCGAGTCGAGCGTTACCTCCGGCCCGCCGTGGGAAAACGCGCGTACCGCTGCGTCCAGCAGCCGCTGCCGGTTGCGCAGCGCGTCGGCGCGCAGCGGTCGGGGGCCGGGGTCCGGCACGTCTCCTCCTCGGGGCGACCGGCCGAGGCGCGGCCGGGTTGGCGAACGGAGGAGCCTCCGGTTAATCTCGACCGTAACGGAGGATCCTCCGATTCTCATCGTAGCGGCCGGACCGGGCGTCCGCGTCGCCACCGACAAGGATGGATCATGACCACCAGCACACCCGTCACCACGCCGTACTCCCGGGAGACCACCGCGATGGAGGTGGTGCGCGGCATCGACCTCACCGGGCGCCGGGCCGTCGTCACCGGCGGCGCGTCCGGGATCGGGGTGGACACCGCCCGCGCGCTCGCCGCCGCCGGGGCCGACGTCACGCTCGCCGTCCGCAACATCGACGCCGGCCAGCAGGCCGCCACCGACATCACCGGCACCACCGGCAACGACCGGATCCTGGTGGCCCCGCTGGACCTCGCCGACCTGGCCTCGGTGGCCGCCTTCGTCCGGACCTGGGACGGACCGCTGCACATCCTGGTCAACAACGCGGGCATCATGGCCTCGCCCGAGATGCGCACCCCGCAGGGCTGGGAGATGCAGTTCGCCACCAACCACGTGGGCCACTTCGCCCTGGCCACCGGGCTGCGCCCGGCCCTGGCCGCGGCCGGCGGGGCCCGCATCGTCTCGGTCAGCTCGGCCGCCCACCTGCGCTCGCCGGTGGTCTTCTCCGACATCCACTTCCGGCAGCGGCCGTACGACCCGTGGGAGGCGTACGGGCAGTCCAAGACGGCCAACGTGCTCTTCGCGGTCGAGGTCAGCCGGCGCTGGGCCGACGACGGCATCCTCAGCAATGCGCTCATGCCGGGCGCGATCCGGACCAACCTCCAGCGCTACCTCAGCGAGGAGGAGCTGGACCGGATGCGGTCGCAGAGCGGGGGCGGCGCCGCGTACTGGAAGAACACCGAGCAGGGCGCGGCCACCTCGGTGCTGGTCGCCGCCTCGCCGCTGCTCGACGGCGTCGGCGGGCGGTACTTCGAGGACGTTCAGGAGGCCGGGCCGAACCAGCCCGGCACCCGCACCGGATACGCCCCGTACGCCCGCGACCCCGAGGCCGCCGAGCGGCTCTGGCAGGTCTCCGAGGAGCACCTGCGCGGCTGACCGGCCCGGAAACGGCGAAAGGGCACCCCGGTCACCTGGACCGGGGCGCCCTTTCGCGCGGGTGTTACAGGCCCAGCTCGGCCTCGAAGTTGCCGGCCTCCAGCCGCTCCTTGACCGCGACCAGGAAGCGGGCGGCGTCGGCGCCGTCGATCAGCCGGTGATCGTAGGACAGGGCCAGGTAGACCATCGAGCGGACCGCGACGACCTCGCCCAGCTCCGGGTCGTTCACCACGACCGGACGCTTGACCACGGCACCCGTGCCGAGCATCGCCGACTGCGGCGACGGCACGATCGGCGTGTCGAACAGGGCGCCCCGGCTACCGGTGTTGGTCAGCGTGAACGTCGCACCG
Organism: Micromonospora sp. ATA51; assembly: GCF_016802855.1. Taxonomy (NCBI): domain Bacteria; kingdom Bacillati; phylum Actinomycetota; class Actinomycetes; order Micromonosporales; family Micromonosporaceae; genus Micromonospora; species Micromonospora sp. ATA51. The sequence goes on from NZ_JAEVHJ010000095.1 coordinate 20,970, forward strand.
GCGATCTCGTCCGGGCTGATCTTGTTGGTCCGGGTGCGCTCGGCCAGATCGGCGACCCGCTTGGCGATGCCGCCCAGGTTGAGATCGCCGGCGTTGTGGATGACCGGCACCAGCAGGCCCCGCTCGGTGTCCACGGCGATGCCGAGGTGCTCCGCGTCCGGGTAGGTGATCGTCCCCGCCGCCAGGTCCATCCGGGCGTTGACGATCGGGTACGCCTGCAGCGCCTCGACGGCGGCAAGTGCGAAGAACGGCAGGAAGGACAGCTTCACACCGTGCCGCTGCTGGAAGGAGTCCTTCGCCTGCGCCCGCAGCTTGGCGATTCTGGTGACATCCACCTCGATCACCGTGGTGAGCTGCGCCATCTCGTGCAGCGACTCCTGCATCCGCTTGGCGATCGCCGTGCGGATCCGGGTCAGCTTCTCGGTGGTGCCCCGCTTGCCGCTCGGCTGCGGCTTCGCGGCCGGCTTGGCCGGAGCGGGCGCTGCGGCGGCCGGCTGCGC
>NZ_JAEVHJ010000096.1:0-21442 GCF_016802855.1 Micromonospora sp. ATA51
GTGGGACGGGGGTTGGGGGTGGGGGCGTCCGCAGCGCGGCCGCTCCTGCTGGTGATCGCCCCCCAGAGGCGCGGCCCGTGATTACTCGGCGGCGATCTCCGTCCCCGATCGAGTACGCTTGTCGCACACAGGCGACGACCCGGCCATCACCGGTGAGCCTCCGGAAGAACAGCCGGGTGACCGGCCCAGTAGAACCGGACGGGACGGCCCGTCACAGCCGGCCAACGAGCGGGCGGTCGCACCTTGACCGTCAAGCGGGGTGGTACCGCGGGCCTGCCCCGGGACGCCGGACGGCGTACCGGAGAGGGCTCGTCCTCGCAGACCACAGATGAGTGAGCTGCGCGAGGAGAGCGACCCCCGATGGCCTATCCGTTGCACGACCCGACCGCCGCCGGTGTCCCGGCGAGCCCGGACCTGCCCGCGGTCGAGCGCCGGGTCCTGGAGCACTGGACGGCCGACAAGACCTTCGAGGCGTCCGTCGAGGCCCGCCCGACCGGGGAGAACGGCAAGAACGAGTACGTCTTCTACGACGGCCCGCCGTTCGCCAACGGCCTGCCGCACTACGGCCACCTCTTCACCGGGTACGTCAAGGACGTGGTGCCCCGCTACCAGACCATGCGGGGGCGGCACGTCGAGCGGCGCTTCGGCTGGGACTGCCACGGCCTGCCCGCCGAGGTGGTCGCCGAGAAGCAGCTCGGCATCACCAGCAAGGCGGAGATCCTCGACCTCGGCGTGGCCCGGTTCAACGAGGCCTGCCGCACGTCGGTGCTGGAGTTCACCCAGGACTGGGAGCGGTACGTCACCCGGCAGGCCCGCTGGGTCGACTTCGCCAACGATTACAAGACCCTCGACCTGGACTACATGGAAAGCGTCATGTGGGCCTTCAAGACCCTGCACGACAAGGGTCTGGTCTACGAGGGCTTCCGGGTGCTGGCGTACTGCTGGCGGTGCGAGACGCCGCTGTCGAACACCGAGACCCGGATGGACGACGTCTACAAGGACCGGCACGACCCGACGCTGTCGCTGTGGTTCGAGCTGACCCCGGACGAGAGCGCCCCGGAGCTGCTGCGCGGGCCGGTGCAGCTCGGCGTCTGGACCACCACGCCGTGGACCCTGCCGTCGAACCTGGCCCTCGCCGTCGGCCCGGACATCGAGTACGCGGTGCTGGAACGCGACGGGTCCCGCTACCTGGTGGGCGCCGCGCGGCTGGCCGCGTACGCCAAGGAGCTGGAGGGGTACGAGCAGGTCGGCACGGTGTACGGCCGCGACCTGGTCGGGCGCCGCTACACCCCGCTGTACGACTTCCTCGTCGAGCAGGCCGGCCCGAACGCCTACCAGGTGCTCGGCGCGGATTTCGTCACCACCGAGGACGGCACCGGGATCGTCCACCTGGCCCCGGCCTTCGGCGAGGACGACCAGAACGTCTGCAACGCGGCCGGCATCCCCACCATCGTCACCGTGGACGACCACACCCGGTTCACCGCGCTGGTCCCGCCGTACCAGGGCGAGCAGGTCTTCGACGTCAACAAGTCGGTGATCCGCGAGCTCAAGGAGCGGGGGGTGGTGCTCCGGCAGGACACCTACACCCACTCGTACCCGCACTGCTGGCGCTGCGACACCCCGCTGGTCTACAAGGCGGTGTCGTCGTGGTTCGTCGCGGTGACGCAGTTCAAGGACCGGATGGTCGAGCTGAACCAGCAGATCAACTGGACCCCGGGGCACATCAAGGACGGCTCGTTCGGCAAGTGGCTGGCCAACGCCCGCGACTGGTCGATCAGCCGGAACCGGTTCTGGGGCTCGCCGATCCCGGTGTGGCGCTCCGACGACCCGAGCTACCCGCGGGTCGACGTGTACGGGTCGCTGGCCGACATCGAGCGGGACTTCGGCGTACGCCTGACCGACCTGCACCGGCCGGCGGTGGACGACCTGGTCCGGCCCAACCCGGACGACCCGACCGGCCGGTCGATGATGCGCCGGGTGCCGGAGGTGCTGGACTGCTGGTTCGAGTCCGGCTCGATGCCGTTCGCCCAGGTGCACTACCCGTTCGAGAACGCGGACTGGTTCGAGCACCACTACCCGGGCGACTTCATCGTCGAGTACATCGGACAGACCCGCGGCTGGTTCTACACCATGCACGTGCTGGCCACCGCGCTGTTCGACCGGCCGGCCTTCCGCAACTGTCTCAGCCACGGCATCCTGCTCGGCTCCGACGGACGCAAGATGTCCAAGAGCCTGCGCAACTACCCGGACGTCTACCACGTCTTCGACGCGTACGGGTCGGACGCGATGCGCTGGATGCTGATGTCCTCGCCGGTGCTGCGCGGCGGCGACATGGCGGTCACCGAGGCGGGCATCCGGGACGCCGTCCGGCAGGTGCTGCTGCCGCTGTGGAACGTCTGGTACTTCTTCTCGCTCTACGCCAACGCCGACGGGTACCAGGCGCGTCGCCGCACCGACTCGACGCACCTGCTCGACCGGTACGTGCTGGCGAAGACGAACGAGCTGGTCACCACCGTCCAGGGGCAGATGGAGACGTACGACATCTCCGGCGCCTGCGCGACCGTCCGGTCCTACCTGGACGCGCTGACCAACTGGTACGTGCGGCGCTCGCGGGACCGGTTCTGGTCGGGCGACGGCGAGGCGTTCGACACCCTGTGGACGGTGCTGGAGACGCTCTGCCGGGTGCTGGCGCCGCTGGCGCCGCTGACCGCGGAGGAGATCTGGCGCGGCCTCACCGGGGAGCGGTCGGTGCACCTGACCGACTGGCCGGAGGCCACGGAGTTCCCCGCCGACCACGACCTGGTCGCCGCGATGGACGCCGTCCGCGCGGTCGCCTCGGCGGCGCTGTCGCTGCGCAAGGCGAAGGGCCTGCGGGTCCGGCTGCCGCTGCCGAAGCTGACCGTGGCCTCGCCGGTCGCGGACCAGCTCCGGCCCTTCGTCGACCTGGTCGCCGACGAGGTCAACGTGAAGGCGGTGGAGTTCACCGACGAGGTGTCCGCGTACTGCCAGCAGGTGCTGACCGTGGTGCCCCGGGCGCTGGGCCCGCGGGTCGGCAAGCAGGTGCAGCAGGTCATCAAGGCGGTCAAGGCGGGGGAGTGGGAGCTGGTCGACGGCGCCCCGGTCGCCGCCGGGGTCACCCTCGCCGAGGGCGAGTACGAGCTGCGCCTGGTCGCCGCCGACGCGGAGCACTCCGCGCCGCTGCCCGGCGGTGAGGGCGTGGTGGTGCTGGACACCGAGGTCACCCCGGAACTGGCCGCCGAGGGGCTGGCCCGGGACGTGGTCCGGGTGGTGCAGCAGGCCCGCCGGGACGCCGACCTGGACGTCTCCGACCGGATCGTGGTGTCGCTGTCGGCCTCCGAGGAGGTCCGGGCGGCGGTCTCCGCGTACACCGACTTCGTGGCCCGGGAGGTGCTGGCCGACACCGTCGACTTCGCCGACGGGATCGACGGCGCCGACGGCTTCACCGGTGAGGTCGGCGAGGGCGAGCGGGTGACGGTGGTCGTGCGGCGGGTATGAGGTGACGGGTGGTGGTCGGCGGCGTGCCCGCCGCCGGACCACCACCGGCGCGGCAGGCCACCCGATCGGGCCGACGCGACCCCGTCCGCTACCGTGACACCGCCTGTTCACGTACGACCGCCGGAGGACCAGTGCCCCTGCTCTACACCATCGGCAAGCTCACCGTGGCGCCCGCGCTCCGGTTGGCCTTCCGTCCGCACGTGGAGGGGTTGGAGCACATCCCGGCGACCGGTGGTGCGATCTTCGCGGGCAACCACCTCTCCGTCGCCGACGAGCTCCTGCTCGGCACCGTCGTGCCCCGGCACCTGGCCTTCTGGGCCAAGTCGGAGTACTTCAAGGGCACCGGCGTGAAGGGCGTCTTCTCCAAGTTCGTGCTCACCGGGCTGGGCGCCATCCCGGTCGAGCGGGCCGGCGGCCGGGCGGCGCTGTCGGCTTTCGACGCCGCCATCCCGGTGCTCAAGGCCGGCGACCTGGTCGCCGTCTACCCGGAGGGGACCCGCTCGCCCGACGGCCGGCTATACCGGGGGCGGACCGGCGCGGCCCGGCTCGCCGTGGCGGCCGGCGTGCCGATCATCCCGGTCGGCGTGACCGGCACCGACAAGGCGCAGCCCATCGGCGCCCGGGTGCCCCGGCCCGGTCGGGCCGAGATCGGCATCCGGTTCGGCAAGCCGCTGGACTTCACCGGCCGCTCGGACGACCGCACCTCGCTGCGGGAGATGACCGACGAGCTGATGGCCGAGATCCAGAAGCTGACCGGCCAGGAGTACGTCCCGCGCTACGCCCCGCCGCGCGCCCACCCGCCGATCGCGGGGGAGCCCGGCGCCGTCTGACCCGTCACGGCGGGTCGCTGCCCCGGCGCTTCTCCTGAGCGACCACCGCGTCGAGGTCGGCGAGGCGGTCCATCTGCTTCATGGTGCGGGCCATCCGGGCGTTGCCCGGGATGCGGTCCCGGTTGCGGGACAGGAACGCCCAGTAGCCGGCGGTGAACGGGCAGGCGTCCTCGCCGAGCCGCTTCCGCGGGTCGTACCGGCAGCCGCCGCAGTAGTCGCTCATCCGGTTGATGTACGCGCCGCCGCCGACGTACGGCTTGGTGGTCATCCGGCCCAGGTCGGCGTACTGGCTCATGCCCACCACGTTGCCGGTCATCACCCACTCGTAGCCGTCGACGAAGCGGGTGTGGAACCACTCGACCAGTTCGGCGGGGCGCCAGCCACGCTGGAGCGCGTAGTTGCCCAGCACCATCAGCCGGGGAATGTGGTGCACCCAGGCCCGGTCCCGGACCCCGGCCAGCACGTCGGAGAGGCAGTGCGCGTCGACCGCGTCCGCGTCCAGGTCGTTCCACCAGCCCGGCAGCGACCGCCGCGCGCCCAGCTCGTTGCTGGTGCGCCAGCCGGCCTCGAAGTACCAGTAGGTGTGCCAGATGTAGTCCCGCCAGCCGAGGATCTGCCGGACGAAGCCCTCCACGCTCGGCAGTGGCGCGCCCTCCCGGCGGTACGCCCGCTCCGCGCCGCGGACCGCCTCCATCGGGTCGAGCAGGCCCAGGTTGAACGAGGAGGACAGCATGCTGTGCGCCAGCCAGGGGTCGGTCGACAGCATCGCGTCCTCGTACGGGCCGAACGCGGCGAGCCGGTGCCGCAGGAAGTGCCGCAGCCGGGCCTTGGCCTCCTTCGTGGTGGCCGGGAACCGGCGCGGGCCGTCCCGGCCGACGAACCGGATCCCCTCCCGCTCCCAGCGGTCCAGGTCGGCCCGGACCTCGGCGTCGATGTCGTCCTCCTTCGGCATCGGCGGCGCCGGCACGTCGAGCTTCCCGTCCTTCGGCGGCGGCTCGCGGTTCTCAATGTCCAGGCTCCACCGGCCGCCGGCCGGGTCGCCGCCGTCCAGCAGCACCCCGTGGTGCTCCCGGGCGAACCGGTAGAACGCCTCCATCCGCAGCGCGCCGCGGCGCCGGTCGGCCCACTCGGCGAAGTCCGCCAGGCTGGTCACGTAGCCGCGCTCCGGCAGCACGGTGACCCGGTCCAGGCCGCGGACGAAGTCCAGGGCGCGCCGCGATGTGGGGTGGCAGACCTCCAGCGGCTCGCGGACCTTCCGCAACGCCTGCCCGTACGTCTCGGCGCGCAGGAAGACGGCCTGGTCGCCGAGTTCGGCGGCGCGGTGCCGCAGCGCGGACAGGATCAGGTGGGCCTTCTGCCGGTGGTGGACGCGGCGTCGGAAGACCGCCTTCGACTCGATCAGCAGGACCGGCTGCCGCCGGTCGTCGAGGAAGTGCGGTCCCAGCTGATCGGCGAACAGCAAACGCCGCGACATGTCCTGATTGTGAACCATGCGTCGGATATGGGCGTATGGAAAACGAGAGCTTTATGTATCTGAGACCATGCGCAGCGTGACGGTCAGGACTGGGTCGGGGTGACGATCTGCTGCCGCAGCGTGTCCAGCAGCGCGCCGCTGTCCTCCAGCGACAACCGGGTGAAGACGCCCGTCGCCAGGCTGCCGTGGTCGACCGAGGTGCAGACCACCACCGCGTCGCCGTCGGCGCGGCCCACCGCGCAGCGCTCGTACCGGCCCCGGACGCCGGTCTCCACCGGCACCGCGGGGTCGAGCGCGTACTGCTCGCTGAGGCGGGCCATCTCGGCCTCCGCGTCCGCCTCCGGGCTGAGCCGGAAGCCCGTGCCGCCGAAGATCGTCACCCGCTTGCCGTCGTCCGTGGCGTAGACGCCCGCGAAGGTGTCCTCGGCGAGCAGGTGGGCCTGGCGTACCTCGGTCTTCAACCGCTCGGCGGTGGCCTGGCTGCGTTCGTCCTCGCGCAGCCGCAGGCCGGCGGCCCGGTCCGGCAGCGCGGCGCTGGCCGGGTACTGGGTGGAGAGGGGCTGGACCCACCACAGTGGGACGCCGCAGCAGCAGACGAGGGTGAGCAGCAGCAGCCACGGCCAGCGTCGCCGGCGGCGGACCGGAACCGGGACGTACCCCTTCGGCGCCCGCCAGCCCGGGGGCGGGGCGACCGGCGGCGGGGTCATCCAGTCGTTCCGTACCGCGAAGCAGGCCGCCGACACCGACGCGGCGGTCCGCGACCAGCGGCAGCGCGAGATTCGGCTGAAGATGACCCGGCTGGCCGCCGTCTACGAGCAGGCCCAGCAGTTGACCGCGCCCCGACCGGCCCGGCCGCTGGAGCCCCGGGCATGACCGTCGGCCTACGGCTGGACGAGGCGGTCTGGGGCCTGCTGCACCAGGCTCTCCAGCTCTACCGGGACAATCCCCGGGCCACCGATCACCTCCGGCACCAGCTCGCCCAGCTGGAGCAACCGCTGCGGATCGCGATCGCCGGCCCGTGGCGGTCCGGCAAGTCGACCGTGCTCAACGCGATCATGGGCGAGGAGGTCGCGCCGGTCGACGGCCCGGACGGCAGCGGCGTCTTCACCTGGTACGAGGACGGTCCGCAGCCGCGCGCCACCGCCTACTCGACGAACCAACCCCCTCAGGAGCTGGCGGTGGCCAAGTCCGCGACCGGAATGCGGGTGGATCTGGTCGGCTGGCGGGCGGGCGAGCTGCGCGACATCGTCGTGCAGTGGCCGACCCGGGCCCTGCGGCAGGTGACCCTGATCGACACACCCGCGATCACCGGCCCCGACGAGCAGGGGCGGTCGCCGGTCATGGACCGGGTGCTGCGGGACGCGGACGCGGTGCTGTTCCTGACCCGCGACGGCCGCGGCACCGACCTGCGCGTGCTGGAGTCGACCCGGGACAGCGCCGTCGGGCAGGCCGCCCCGGTGAATGTGATCCTGGTGCTGTCCCGGGTCGACGAGGCCGGCGGCGGACGGGTCGACGCGCTGCTCACCGCCCGCCAGCTCGCCCGACAGCAGTACCGCGACCCCCGGGTGAATGCGCTCTGCGTCGACCTGGCGGCGTGCAGCGGGTTGATCGGGCTGGCCGGCCGGGTGCTCAGCGAGTCGGACTTCGCCGCGCTCGCGCAACTGGCCCGGGTGTCCCGCGAGGATTTGGAGACGCACCTGCTGTCCGCCGACCGGTTCGTCCGCGGTGAGCTGCCGGTGCCGCTGGACCCGGGGGTACGCGCCGCGCTGCTGGACCGGCTCGGCCTCGCCGGGGTCAGGCTGGCGACCACCCTCGTCCGTACCGGCTGCGACAGCCGGGTCAAGCTCTCCGCGGAACTGATCCGACGCAGCGGCCTGACCGAGTTGCGCGAGTCGATGTCCCGCTTCTTCGTCGACCGACGGGACACCCTCAAGGCCCGCTCGGCGCTGGCCGGGGTGGAGGCGCTGGTACGGGCCGAGCCCGGCCCCGGCACCGGCGAGCTGCTCAGCGCGGTGGAGCAGATCCTCGCCGGCGCGCACGAGTTCCGGGAGCTGCGCCTGCTGGCTGCGCTCCGGACGCCCGGCTCGGGTTCGACGCCGAGCTGGCCGAGGAGGCGCGGCGCCTGGTCGGCGGTGACGGGGTCGGCCTGGCCATCCGGCTCGGCGTGGAACACGACGCGACCGTGCAGCGGCTCTGGGAGGCGGCCTCCGACGCGCAGTGGCGGTGGCGGGACCTCGCGGAGGATCCCCTGCTCCGGCTGGCCCAGCGGCGCGGCGCGCAGGTCGTCGTCCGCAGTTGCGAGGGGATGCTCGCCGAGCTGGCCGAGGGCGGCCGTTGAGCCGCCGCCCCGATCAGCGTTGCCCGTAGGGCCCCGCGTGGCCGGGTCCGGCGGTGTGCCGGGCACACCGCCGGAGCCCGTTCAGGCCGCCACGGCCGTCGCCGCCGTCACCTCGGCCGGGCCCAACCGGACCGCGTCGGCCGCCGTGTCGTCGGGCTGGTCGTGGGCGGCCCGTTCGGCCCGGATCCACGCGACGTAGTCCGTCACCTCCCGGTCGGTCCGCTCGTCGTCCCAGCCGAGGACCGGCGCCATCAGCGTCGCCGCCGCCCGGGCGGCGGTCAGGCCACGGTCGAAGGTCTCGATCGAGATGTGGGTGCGCCGGGTCAGCACGTCCTCCAGGCGCAGCGCGCCCTCGGCGGACGCCGCGTAGACGACCTCCACCCTCAGGTAGTCCTCCGCGCCGTCGAGCGGCTCGCCGAGGGTGGGGTCCTCCCGCAGCAGCGACAGCACCTCGTCGACGGCGGCGCCGTAGCGCCGCAGCAGGTGCTCCACGCGCTCGGTGTGCAGGCCGAACTGCTGCGCCAGCCGGCGGCGCTGGTTCCACCGGGCGACGTAGCCCTCCGCGCCGAGCAGCGGCACCCGGTCGGTGCATGAGGCGGGCACTGCGGCGTCGAGGCCGCGCACCGCCTCGTCGACCGCGTCGCGGGCCATCACCCGGTACGTCGTGTACTTGCCGCCGGCCACCACCACGAGTCCGGGCGCGGGGCTGACCACGGTGTGCTCCCGGGACAGCTTGGCGGTCGCGTCGGACTCCCCGGACAGCAGCGGGCGCAGGCCGGCGTACACGCCTTCGACGTCGTCGCGGGTCAGCGGGGTGGCCAGCACCGCGTTGACGTGCTCCAGCAGGTAGTCGATGTCCCGGCTGGTCGCCGCCGGATCCGCCTTGTCCAGGTCCCAGTCGGTGTCGGTGGTGCCGATCAGCCAGTGCCGGTCCCAGGGGATCACGAACAGCACGCTGGACTCGGTGCGCAGGATCAGGCCGGTGCTGGACCGGATCCGGTCGCGGGGCACCACGAGGTGGATGCCCTTGGAGGCGCGCACCTGGAGCTGGCCGCGCTCGCCGACGAGGGCCTGGGTGTCGTCGGTCCACACTCCCGTGGCGTTGACCACCTGCCGGGCGCGCACCTCGAACACCCGGTCGGTCTCCTGGTCGTGCACCCGCGCGCCGGTGATCCGGGCACCCTCGCGCAGGAAACCCACGACGCGGGCCCGGGACAGCGGGTGCGCCCCGTGCGCGGCGGCGGTGCGGACCAGGAAGGTCACCAGCCGGGCGTCGTCGACCTGAGCGTCGTAGTACTGGAGGGCGCCGACCAGCGCCTCGGGCCGCAGCGACGGGCAGGCGCGCAGGGCCGCGCGGCGGCTCAGGTGCCGGTGGGCCGGCACGCCGCGGGCGTGGCTGCCGGACAGGCTCATCGTGTCGTAGAGCAGCACGCCGGCACCGGCGTACAGCCGTTCCCAGCCCCGGTGGCGCAGCGGATAGAGGAACGGCACCGGACGGACCAGGTGCGGGGCGAGCCGCTGCAGGAGCAGGCCCCGCTCGCGCAGGGCCTCGCGGACCAGCCCGAAGTCGAGCATCTCCAGGTAGCGCAGGCCGCCGTGGATGAGTTTGCTGGACCGGCTCGAGGTGCCGCTGGCCCAGTCGCGGGCCTCGACGAGCCCGACCGACAGGCCCCGGGTGACGGCGTCGAGCGCGCAGCCGGCGCCGGTGACGCCGCCGCCGATCACCAGGACGTCCAGTTCCTGGCCGCTGTCGAGGGCGGCCAGGGACCGCTCGCGGGCGGCCGGTGACAGTGTCGCGGAGTGCATCAGTCTTCTCTCCTGTGGAGGGTTCGGGCGCCGGCGGCGGGCGCCGGCCGCCCAGATCCGTACGGGGGTGCGGTGGGGTCAGTCGACGTCGACCCAGTCGAGGGTCCGCTGGACCGCCTTCTTCCACCGGGCGTAGCCGGCCTCGCGCTGCTCCGGGGACCAGGCCGGCTGCCAGCGCCGGCTTTCGTTCCAGTTCTCGCGCAGCTCGTCGGTGTTCTTCCAGAAGCCGACGGCGAGGCCGGCGGCGTACGCCGCGCCGAGCGCGGTGGTCTCGGCGACCACCGGGCGGCTGACCGGGACGCCGAGGATGTCCGCCTGCATCTGCATGCACAGGTCGTTGACGGTGACCCCGCCGTCGACCTTGAGGCACTCCAGGTGCACCCCGGAGTCCTGCTCCATCGCATCGGCCACGTCGCGGCTCTGGTAGCAGATGGACTCGAGGGTGGCCCGGGCGATGTGGGCGTCGGTGTTGAACCGGGAGAGGCCGACGATCGCGCCGCGGGCGTCGGAGCGCCAGTACGGGGCGAACAGGCCGGAGAACGCGGGCACGAAGTAGACCCCGCCGTTGTCCTCCACCTGGCGGGCCAGGATCTCGCTCTGCGCCGCACTACTGATGATCTTGAGCTGGTCGCGCAGCCACTGCACGGCCGAGCCGGTGACGGCGATCGAGCCTTCGAGCGCGTACACCGGCGCCTCGTCGGCGAACTTGTAGCACACCGTGGTGAGCAGCCCGGCCTTCGACCGCACGATCTCGGTGCCGGTGTTGAGGAGCATGAAGTTGCCCGTGCCGTAGGTGTTCTTCGCCTCGCCCGGCGCGAAGCAGACCTGCCCGACCGTGGCGGCCTGCTGGTCTCCCAGGTCGCCGGTGAGCGGGACCGCGCCGCTGAACGGGCCGTTCATGGCGCAGCTGCCGTACGAGCGCGGGTCGGACGACGGCCGGATCTCCGGCAGCATGGCGCGGGGAATGTCGAAGAAGGACAGCAGCTCGTCGTCCCAGTCCAGCGTCTCCAGGTTCATCAGCATGGTGCGGCTGGCGTTGGTGGGGTCGGTGACGTGCACCCCGCCCTCGACGCCGCCGGTGAGGTTCCACAGCAGCCAGGTGTCGGTGTTGCCGAAGACGGCCTCACCGCGCTCGGCGGCCTCGCGCACCCCGCCGACGTTCTCCAGGATCCACTGGATCTTTCCCGCCGAGAAGTACGTCGCCGGCGGCAGGCCGGCCTTGCGCCGGATGACGTCGCCCTTGCCCTCGCGTTCCAGCGCCGAGGCGATCCGGTCGGTGCGGGTGTCCTGCCAGACGATGGCGTTGTAGTAGGGGCGGCCGGTCCGGCGGTTCCACACCACGGTGGTCTCCCGCTGGTTGGTGATGCCGAGCGCGGCCAGGTCGGCGGCGGTCAGGCCGCGGGCGTTCATCGCGGTCTGGATGACCGTCTGGGTCCGCTCCCAGATCTCGAGGGGGTTGTGCTCCACCCAGCCGGCCTGCGGCAGGATCTGCTCGTGTTCGAGCTGGTGGCGGCCGACCTCGTTGCCGCCGTGGTCGAAGATCATGAAACGGGTGCTGGTGGTGCCCTGGTCTACCGCGCCGACGAAGTCAGGCATGCGGGTGTCTCCTTCTGTGTTCGTCGAGAGATGCGGGCCGGCGGATGTCAGATGCGGGCGAGCTCGGCCTCGGCCGAGGCGGTCTCGGTGGCCAACGTGCCCGGCTCCAGCTCCTCGCTGGGCAGGAAGCGCCCGACGACCAGCTCGTAGAGGCCGGCGCCGATGACGCCCCCGACCAGCGGCCCGACGATCGGCACCCAGAAGTACGGATATCCGCTGGTGTCCTGGAAGGCCGTTTCGTAACCGGTCAGGAAGGAGGCGAGCCGGGGGCCGAAGTCGCGGGCGGGATTGATGGCGTAGCCGGCGTTGGCGGCGAAGGCCATGCCGATCGCGACCACGATCAGGCCGACGATCAGCGGGGCGAGGTTGCCGCCGGGCAGCGAGTTGCGGGCGTCGGTGACCGCCAGGACGAGGAACAGCAGGATGGCAGTGCCGATGATCTGGTCGCGCAGCGCGCCCCACTCGCTCACGCCGACGCCCGGCAGGGTGGAGAAGACACCCTGGCTCTTGCTGGTGAGGCCGGGGTCGAACCGGGACAGCGTCTCGCTGTAGTTCCAGCGGATGATCAGGGCCGCGACGAACGCGCCGGCGGTCTGGGCCAGCGCGTACGGCAGCACCTTGCGCCAGGAGAAGCCCTTGAACACCGCCAGGGCGACGGTGACCGCGGGGTTGAGATGCGCGCCGCTGATGCGGCCCGCCACGTACACGCCGAGCGTGACGCCGAGACCCCAGGCCCAGGCGATGCTGTCGAACTCGCCGGTTCCCGCGGCGGCCACCTGGGCGACGACGCCCACGCCGAACAGGATGAGAATCGCGGTGCCGGCGAACTCGGCGGCCAACTCGCCGACGAGTCCGGGGCCTTTCAACCGTTGCGCCATGGTTCCTCCAAAGCGGTGGGGATGGCGGCCCTCCCGTTCGGGAAAGCGGAGGGTCGGTCGGTGACGCTGCGATGTCGGACGTCACCGTTCGGTGAACCGTAGGAAACCCGTGGGGCCGGGTCAACGAACCCCGGTCGACAATGTCGAACACTGTTGCGGCGGCCGGATCGCCGTTAGCATTCGGCCCCATGCCGGGTCAGGTGCAGTCCATCGCGCGGGCCGCGGCGATCCTCCGCCTGCTGGCCAGCAGCTCCGGCCGGCTCGGCATCGGGGAGATCGCCCGGTCCCTCGACCTGCCCAAGGGCACGGCGCACGGCATCGTCCGCACCCTGCAGGACGTCGGCTTCGTGGAGCAGGACAAGACCTCCGGCAAGTACCAGCTCGGGGCGGCCCTGCTGCACCTGGGCACCAGCTACCTCGACGTCAACGAACTGCGCTCACGCTCCATCAACTGGGCCGACCCGCTGGCCGCGCGCAGCGGCGAGGCCGTCCGCATCGGCACCCTGTTGGACGGCAAGGTGCTGGTGGTCCACCATGTCTTCCGGCCCGACGACACCCTGCAGACCCTGGACGTCGGGTCCCTGCTGCCCCCGCACGCCACCGCGCTCGGCAAGGTCCTGCTCGCCTGCGACGTGGGCGCCGCCAACACGGTCATGCAGGGCGAACCTGAGCCGTACACGCGGCGCACCCTGGTCACCGCCCGCACCCTCACCCGGGCGCTGACCGGCATCCGGGACAACGGCTGGGGCGCCGAGATCGAGGAGATGACCCTCGGCGAGGCCGGTATCGCCGCGCCCATCCGCGGCTACGGCGGTCTGGTCGTGGGCGCGATCGGGCTCTCCGGCCCGGTCGACCGCGTCTGCGACGGGCAGGGCCACCCCCGCCCGGCCCTCGTCGCGTACGTCCGCGACGCCGCCCGCGCGGTCTCCCGGGACCTCGGCGCGGCCCGCTGGTGATCCGTCCACCCTGCTCCGCCATCCGCCCAGAGAGGACGAGGAATGACTGACAGCTACGTCGTCTCCATCGACCAGGGCACCACCTCGACCCGCTGCATCGTCTTCGACCGCCGGGGCAACCTCGTCTCGGTGGCCCAGCGGGAGCACCAGCAGCACTTCCCCCGGCCCGGCTGGGTGGAACACGACGCGCTGGAGATCTGGCGCAACGTCGGCAAGGTGGTGCCCCGGGCCCTCGCCCAGGCCGGCATCGTCGCCGGCCAGGTCGCCGCGATCGGCATCGCCAACCAGCGGGAGAGCACCGTCGTGTGGGACCGGCGCACCGGGGTGCCGGTCGCCCCGGCGATCATCTGGCAGGACACCCGCACCGACGCCCTGGTGGAGACGCTGGCCGGGACGCCCGGCGCCGAGGACCTCCCGCAGCGCTGCGGATTGCCGCTGACCACCTACTTCTCCGGCCCGAAGTTGCGCTGGCTGCTCGACCACACCCCCGGCCTGTACGAACGGGCCGAGCGCGGCGAGGTGCTCTTCGGGACGATGGAGAGCTGGCTGGTCTGGAATCTCACCGGTGGTCCGGCGGGCGGTCTGCACCTGACCGACGTGACCAACGCCAGCCGGACGATGCTGATGGACCTGCGTACGCTCGCCTGGCACCCCGACTCGCTGGCCTTCTTCGGCATCCCGTCCGCCATGCTGCCCGAGATCCGCTCCTCGTCGGAGGTGTACGGCACCGCGACCGACGTCCTGCCCGGCGTCCGGATCGCCGCGGCGCTCGGCGACCAGCAGGCCGCCCTGTTCGGCCAGACCTGCTTCGCCCCGGGCGATGCCAAGTGCACCTACGGCACCGGCAGCTTCCTGCTGCTCAACACCGGCGCGGAGCCGGTGCACTCCACCCACGGGCTGCTCACCACCGTCGGCTACCAGATCGGCGGCGAGCCGGCGGTCTACGCCCTCGAAGGCTCCATCGCGATCACCGGGTCCCTGGTGCAGTGGTTCCGCGACCGGCTGGACCTGATCAGCACCGCGCCGGAGATCGAGACCCTGGCCCGGACGGTGGACGACAACGGCGGCTGCTACATCGTGCCGGCCTTCTCGGGGCTGTTCGCGCCGCACTGGCGCAGCGAGGCACGCGGGGTCATCGTGGGTCTCACCTCGTACATCACCAAGGGGCACCTGGCGCGGGCGGTGCTGGAGGCCACCGGCTGGCAGACCCGGGAGGTGGTGGACGCGATGAACGCCGACTCCGGCCTGGACCTGACGGCGCTGCGGGTGGACGGCGGGATGACCGCCAACAACCTGCTGATGCAGTTCGTCTCCGACGTGCTCGCGGTGCCGGTGGTGCGCCCGATGGTCGCCGAGACGGTCTCCCTCGGCGCGGCGTACGCCGCCGGGCTGGCGGTCGGCTACTGGCCCGACCTGGAGGGGCTGCGCAGCAACTGGCATCTCGCCGCCCGCTGGCTGCCGGAGATGGACGACGCCGTCCGCGCCGAGGAACGGGAGAACTGGGAGCGCGCGGTGGAGCGCACCTTCGGCTGGATCAAACCGGCGGCCCGGGCCGCCAACGAATGACCGACCCCGCCGGACCGCGCGCGAGGCGACGACGTCGCGGACGCGCCGACGACGGACCGCGGCCACCCTCGCCCTCCTCCACGAACAGCGGAGCTGAACGAGCTCGCCGAGCGCCAACTCGTTGTCGTAATCGCGTGGGAGCATGACCCCGTGGCGACATCGAAGCAGCCGGTGACGGTCCCGACCGAGGCCAGCGTCGACGACTTCCTGGCGCGGTCCCCGACGAACGCCGGCGGGCCGACGCGCGGCGCCTCTGCGCGATTCTGCGCGAGGTGACCGGCGAGCCCGCGGTGATGTGGCGCCCGAGCATCGTCGGCTTCGGCAGCTACCGCTACACCTACGAGACCGGGCGCACGGGCGACTGGCCGCTGGCGGGCTTCTCACCGCGAAAGCAGCAGCTCGTCGTCTACCTGGTGGGCGGGTTCGAGGAGCGGCACGCGTCGGTCCTCGCCCGGCTCGGTCCGCACAAGACCGGCAAGGGCTGCCTCTACCTGAAACGGCTCGACGATGTCGACGAGACCAGCCTCCGCGAGCTCATCGACCGCACCGTGCGGGTGCACAAGGGCGTCGACCGGGCCGGCGAACACCGCCGATAGCGGCCTGGCGGCCCCCCTTTCCGTTCGGTGATCGACGGACTACGGTGGGTGCCACGCTCGTGCCGGCGAACCGGGGGTGCCCGTTGGAGGAGTTCGACTACGTCGTGGTGGGTGCCGGCTCGGCCGGCTGCGTGCTGGCCAACCGGTTGACCGAGGATCCGGGCACCCGGGTGCTGCTGATCGAGGCGGGTGGTTGGGACCGCAGTCCCTTCGTCCGCATCCCCAAGACCTTCAGCCGGCTGATGGACAACCCGCGCACCGCCTGGCACTACCCCGCCGACGCGGGGCCGGCGCGCCGCGAGGTCTGGCAGCGGGGTCGCATGATCGGCGGTTCCAGCTCGATCAACGGCATGGTGTACGGCCGCGGCGGCCGGCTCGACTACGACGGGCTGGAACGCCTCGGCAACCCCGGCTGGGGATGGGACACCATGCTGCCGATCTTCAAGCAGCTGGAGGACAACCCGTTCGGCGCCTCCGAGGTACGCGGCGCCGGCGGGCCACTGCGGCTGTCCAGCGCGACCGACACCGACGGGCTCAGCGAGGAGACGATCGCCGCCGGGGTGGAGCTGGGCTGGCGCCGGGCGGACGACCTGAACGCCGCCGACGACGAGCGGATCGGCTATGTCATGGCGACCATTCGCGACGGTCGCCGGTTCAGTGCCGCCGACGCCTTCCTGCATCCGGTCCGCAACCGGCTCAACCTGACCATCGCGGTGGGGACCGTCGCGCTCCGGGTCCTCGTCCAGCAGGGCCGAGCCATCGGGGTGCGCGCCCGGCGGCACGGGCGGACGGTGGACTACGCGGCCTCCGCCGAGGTCATCCTCGCCGCCGGCGCGATCGCCACCCCGCAGTTGTTGCAGGTTTCCGGCATCGGTCCGGCCGACACGCTGCGCCGCGCCGGCGTCGACGTGCTGCTCGACCGGGCCCGGGTGGGAACCGGCCTGCGGGAGCACCGGTCGATGCCGGTGCAGTTCCGGCTGACCGCCGCGGGCGGCTACAACCCGTTGCTGGGCAGCCGGCTCGGTCAGGGGCGGGCCATGCTGCGTTACCTGCTGACCCGCCGGGGGCCGCTCGCCCTGCCGGTGTACGACGTCGGGGCGCACATCCGGTCCGACCCGGAGGCCGATCATCCCGACACGCAGCTGCTGATCGCGCCCTTCTCGGCGGCGCCACAGCGCCCGGGGCACGCGCTGGAGCTGGAGACCGAGCCGGGGCTGATGGCCCTGGCGACGGTGACCCGGCCGGACAGCGAGGGCAGCCTGGCCATCACGTCGGCCGATCCGGAGACGCCACCGCGGATCGTCGCCAACTACTTCGATACCGTGCATGACCGTCGGGTCGCGGTGAGCGCCTTCCGGCGGATGCGGGAGCTGTTCGCCACCGCGCCGATCGCGAAGCGGATCTCCGCGGAGACCCTGCCCGGTCCGGGTGTCCAGGACGACGACGAGATCATCGACGCGGCCCTGGCCCTCGGCTACTGCGGCTACCACGCGGTGGGCACCTGCGCGATGGGCCCGGACGACGAGTTCGTGGTCGACCCGCAGCTCCGGGTGCGCGGCGTGGACGGCTTACGGATCGTCGACGCCTCCGTCCTGCCGGTCCTGGTCTCGAGCTACCTCAACGCCCCGGTGATGGCGCTGGCCTGGCGGGCCGCCGACCTGATCCTTGATCGGCG
Organism: Micromonospora sp. ATA51; assembly: GCF_016802855.1. NCBI lineage: Bacteria > Bacillati > Actinomycetota > Actinomycetes > Micromonosporales > Micromonosporaceae > Micromonospora > Micromonospora sp. ATA51. The sequence goes on from NZ_JAEVHJ010000096.1 coordinate 17,232, forward strand.
ACAGTAGGATCCCCGCACCCTGGCGAATCCTCGCCTCCGCCACCCGGAGCCCGCATGTCCGAGCAGTCCGCCGCCGACGTACCCGAGGTGATCCGCTTCCGGCGGTGGCTGCTTCCCGCGGCGGCGCTCGCCGCCGTGCTGGTGCTGCTCGTCGCCGTCGCCATGGCCTGGTCCGCACCGGAGCGGCCGTCGGCCGCCCGGCCGGCCGCGGAACTCACGCCGGTCCCGACGGCCGCCGGCACGCCCACCCCGAGCGCGGCGCCCACCCCGTCGGGCAGCGTGCGGCCGGCGGTCACCCCCACCCCGGCCCGCACCGTGCGGCCGACCCGGCCACCGGCCCCGGCCAGGTCGAGCAGCGGTCCGACCCGGCGGCCGAGCACCACGACCACCACCCGCAAGCCCGCCTGCACCCCGGCCGGCGTGGTGGACGTGGTCCAGGTCTTCACGGACGGCGTGGTGAAGGTCGCCGACCGGACCGACGGCGAGTGGACCGACCAACTCTGTCCGGGTGAGCGGATCCGCGTCTTCTGGGCCACCTACAGCCGGACCTCCGACGGCGGCGCGAAGCTCTACCAATCCCAGGTCCGCTACCTCGACCGCTCCCAGCCGACCTGGACCATGCGGCTGGCCCTGTCCGGCCACTGCGGCGACTCGTGGTACGTGGTGGCCGGCAACGCCACCATCCCGCAGACCCTCAAGCCGGGTGTGGTGCCGTTCGGCGGCGGCAAGCTGAACTGGGAGACCGGCGGGGGTTGCTGACCCGGGAGCACCGCCGGCTACCCACGGCTACCGCAGCCCGGACAGTCCCCGCCGGGCACTGACCGGACGCCGCACGTCATGCGGGACGAGGATGATCGTGCGGCCGGCGGCGTTGAGGCGGCGTAGTGCGCGTCGAGGTAGATCGTGCCGTCCTCGCCGTTGTCACCGGGCAGCACCGCCATCAGCGTGGCGACCCGTCCCATCGGGAAGGGGCGCCACGGCAGCGCCCGATGTCAGCGGCGGTTGTAGCGGTACATCGTCAGCACGCCGAAGACCACCACGAACCCGGCGCTCCACACCAGGGTCCACATCGTGCTCGACGGATCGGACGCCCCCGACATCACCGCGCGCACCGAGGCCACCAACTGCGTCACCGGATTGACCTTGACGAACGCCTGGAGCCAACCCGGCATCGTGCCTGGCTCGACGAACACGTTGCTCAGGAACGTCAGCGGGAACAGCACCATCATGCTGACGCCCATCACGGACTTCTCGCTGCGCAGGACCAGGCCGAAGAACGTCCACACCCAGGAGAACGCGAACGAGAAGACGACCAGCAGCCCGATCCCGGCCAGTACGCCCGGCAGCCCGCCGCCCGGCCGGAACCCCAGTACCAGCCCGACGCCCAGGATGACCAGGGCCGCGAGGATGTAGCGCAGCACGTCTCCGATGATCATGCCGACCAGGGCGGCCGGTCGCCAGACGGGCAGCGTCCGGAAGCGGTCGAAGACGCCCTTCTCGATGTCGGTGTTGAGCCCGACCCCGGTGTACATGGTGATCATCACGACGCTGGTCACCATGATGCCGGGCAGGAAGAACTGCAGATAGTCCCGTGGGCTGTCGGCGAGGGCGCCGCCGAACAGGTACGTGAACATCAGCACCATGATGATCGGGAACGCCGTCACGTCGAAGAGCTGCTCCGGCACGTGCTTGATCTTCAGAAGGGCGCGCCAGCCGAACGTGAGCGACGCCGAGAGGGCGCTCGGCCTGGGCGGTCGCGTACCGGGCGCGAGCACCGTACCGAGGGCGTCGGCGGACGGGACGTAGACGGACGGGGCGCGGCCGGTCGTGGTAGCGGCGTTGCTCATCGCGCTGCCTCCAGCTGGTCGTCCCGCTCGTCCGTGGAGACGGCGGGGTGGTCGGTAAGGGCCAGGAAGACCTCGTCCAGGCTCGGCTGGCCGAGGGAGAAGTTGTCGACGGCGATGCCCGCGCGGGCCAGGTCGGACAGCGCACGGGCGGCCTGCTCGCTGGCGTCGAGGTCGCCGCCGTCGCCCCCGACGCGGGCCGTCAGCGCGACCGGGTCGGGCTCGAGCTGCACCGGAACGCCCAGCGCCGCCTGGAGCAGCCGCTCGGCCGCCGGACGATGCCCCGGGTCGCGCAGCCGCAGGTGAACCGTGCCGGAGCCGACCGACGCCTTCAGCTCACCCGGCGTGCCCTCCGCGATCACCCGGCCGTGATCGACCACCGCGATGCGGCCGGCGAGCTGATCGGCCTCGTCCAGGTACTGCGTGGTCAGCAACACGGTCGTGCCGTGCGCCACCACGGCCCGGACGATCTCCCACACCTGGTTGCGGCTGCGCGGGTCGAGGCCCGTCGTCGGCTCGTCCAGGAACAGCAGGTCAGGGGTGTTGAGGATGCTCGCCGCGATGTCGATGCGCCGCCGCATGCCGCCCGAGTACTTCTTGACCTGGCGTCGCCCGCCTCGGTCAGGCCGAACGCGGCCAGCAACGCCTCGGCCCGCTCCCGGGCGGCCGACCGCTTCAACCCGAGCAGCCGACCGAGGAGCACCAGGTTCTCCGTCCCGGTCAGGTCTTCGTCCACTGAGGCGTACTGGCCGGTGAGACTGACCCGGGCGCGCACGGCGTCCGCCTCCTCGACGACGTCGTGGCCGAACACCCGAGCCCGGCCGCCGTCGGGACGCAGCAGCGTCGCCAGCACGCGCACCGCCGTGGTCTTGCCCGCCCCGTTCGGACCGAGCAGGCCGTAGACGGTGCCGGCGGGGACCTGAAGATCGATGCCGGCCAACGCGCGGGTCGCCCCGAACGACCGGATCAGGCCTTCGGCCTCGATGGCCAGGCCGGTGGTGCGTCTGCTCATGACCGCTACCTTCCTCGTGCGCGTTCTGGAGACTTGACCCGCCGGCCGCCCAGCCGTCGCACGGCGCAGGGCGATGCCGGCGATGCCGGCACCACCTGCGGCGCGGTGCGGACCGTGCGGAGCTGGTCGACCGTGTGCAGGCCCATTCAACGGCAGCCGTACGACACAACGCCATCGCGCGCAACAGCCGACGTCGATGAAACCCGCAGGAGGTAAAGGAGGGACAAGGTCCGGCGGACCGTCGCCGGTCGACCTACAGTGTGGGAATGTGGGAGTCCGTTGCCGCGCCGGTGGTGGGTTTGCTGGCCGCCGTGGCCGTGGCTGCCCCGACGCCGACACCCGCCCGGCCGGTGGACGCCGCGCCGGTGCTGACGTCGACGCCGTTCGGCGCGCTGCCCGGGCAGCAGGTGACCCACGTCGTCACGATCTCCGGTGGCGGCACCCTCACCAACACGCGGGTCACGTTCACCACCACGGCCGATCTCGACGGTGTCACGGCGAGCGCGGAGCCGGGTCGGTGTACGGCGTCCCCTCGTACGGTCGTCTGCGAGCTCGGCGATTTGCGCCTGGGCACCGCCCCGTCGGTACCGAAGATCACCATTGCCGGGCGGGTCCGCCCGGGTGTGCCGCCGGGCACGCTGGTCCGCAACCGGGTCAGTGTCACCTCGGTGGAGTCCACCGCGACGGGCGCCCAGTTCGCCAGCAACGCGTACCTGCTCCCGGGGGCGACGGCGACGCCCACCGATCCGGCGCTGGAGTCGCCGGTGGCGAGCGAGGCCCTGCCGGGCGGACGGTCGATGCGGGTGCCGGCCGTCGCGGCGGTCGTGGTGGCCGGCGCGGTGGCCGCGGCTGCCGTGCTGACGCGTCGGCGGCTGCGGTTGCGGCACGGCCCGCCGCCGGCTGGCGGGCTGTAACGACCAGGCACCTGGATCCGATGTAGCAGGGGACGGGGAACGGGGTCGCGGCAGGAGTACGGCATGGATCGACGGTGCTGGAGGCGGGCCACGCTGGCGGCGGTCGCCGGGGCGGCGGCGCTGGTGACGACGTCCGTCTGCCTGGATGCCGGGACGGCGACCGCCGCGGCACCGACCTCGGTGCAGGGGCCGCCTGCCCTGCCGACCCTGCTGCCCCTGCCCAGCCCGTCGCTGACCGTGTCGCTGCCGCCGGTGAACCTGCCGACGGTGACCCTGCCGCCCATCAAGCCGCCGACGGTCAAGCTGCCGACGCTTAAGCCGCCGACCGTCCCGTCGGCCACTCCGTCGACCGGACCGACGGCGCACCCGGGACCACCCCGCCGGCCGCCGGCACGCCACCGCGGGCGGCGTCCCGGGCCCGCCCGGCGACGGCGGGTCGGT
>NZ_JAEVHJ010000097.1:0-21279 GCF_016802855.1 Micromonospora sp. ATA51
CTGGTGCTCGGCCTCGACCCGGTGCACGGGGCGGCCACCCTCGGCCTGCTGGCGCTGACCTCACTCGCCTTCACCGCGATCATGCAGCTGCTCGGCGCGCTGCTGGCGTACGACGCCCGGCATCCCCGGGAGCAACTGCTGGGCACCCTGCGGGCGTACCTGGAGCAGGGCCGGAACAAGTCGGCGGCGGCCGCCGCGGCGCACCTGTCCCGGCCGGCGTTCTACGAGCGGCTGGCCCGGATCGGCCGGATCCTCGACGTCGACCTCGACTCGGTCGAGGCCTGCCTCTCCCTGCACGTCGCCCTGCTCGCCCTGGACGCCGTCCGCACCCCCTGACCCACCAGGCCGGTCAACAACCTCATGATCGACCGCGTCCGGCGGGCGGGGGCGGGCCCCCGGTCAGGGGGTCAGGTGAGGGCGGTCAGGGCCTTGGCGTAGGCGGTGGGGACGAAGTTCGGGCCGCCGGGGGTGAAGACATTCGACGTGGCGGCGGCCGACCAGGCGGTGCCGGGGAGCGCCTGGACCAGGGCGCGGACCACCGACGCCGCGCGCCACTGCTCCTGCTGGGCGAGGAGGCTCAACGCCACCACCGACTCCTCGACCTCGCCCACGCACTCGAACGGCTTGTGCCCGTCCACGCCGAGCAGCTCCCGGTAGCCGGGGATCTGGGCCTCGTCGGCCAGCAGGTCGCCGCCGAAGATGTGGCTGATCCGCTCGCGCGGCATGAACGCCGCCATGGCCAGGAAGACGAACCGGCACTTCGGGCAGTTCCGGCACCACCGCTCGCTCGCATCGCGCAGCTTGAACGCCGCGTTGCAGCTGGTCACCACGTCGTCGTACCGCTCGATCGCGGCGAAGAGCCGGGCGATGTGCAGCTCGGACAGCGAGCGCAGCAGGGAGAAGTACGGGTCGGTGAGCCCGGCGTGCTCGGCCAGCGCCGCCCGCAGCAGCCCCTCCGCCTCGACGCCCTTGGACCACTGGTGGTTGATCTCGTGGCCGTTCCAGACCAGATTCGGGTCGGAGGCGGAGCGCTCGTTGGACATCACCACCGGGCCGAGGCCGTGCAGCACGGCGGTGGCGACCGCGATCAGCGAGTTGATCGCGGTGACCGGGATGTGCCCGTTCAGCGCGCCGGCCGCGTTGAGGTCGAACAGCACCGGGTCGATCCGGCGCCGGGCGGCCAGCGGGGTCAGGTCGGAGGCCTGGTTGACCGCGACGATGACGTGGTTCGGGTTGACCGAGAAGGGCACCGGGTCGAAACCGGCCCGACGCAGCGCCTCCAGGCTGACGATGGAGTCCTTGCCGCCGCCGACCGCGGAGAGCGGCCGGCGGTCCGAGTCGTCGTACGCCCGGGGTGGGGTGACCTCGCCGGCCGGCACCTCCGGGCGCAGCTCCAGCACGTGCGGCAGCCGGTTGCGGTACGCGTACTCGGCGAGGCCCTTGGTGTAGACGGCCGTGACCAGCTCGACGGCGGCCGCGCCCAGCGGGGCCGGCAGCACCAGCCGGTGCGGCGCGGCGGTCTTGTAGTAGCTGACCCCGGCGACCACGTGCAGCAGCTCGAGGACCCGGCCGAGGGTGGCCACGATCTCGTCCGACGGCGGCTCGGCCGGCAGCGGGAGCGTGATCACCTCGGTGAACCGCTGCTCGCCGTGCGGGCCGGTGAGCTTGTAGTCGAACAACGCCTCGCCGGTGGCGAGGTCGATCGAGTAGGACGGGAAGGTGAAGGCGTCCATCCGCCCGAGCTGTCCGTTAGGCACAGGTCATACTAGTCCGGGCCGACCCGGACGCGAGCGAGGAGATCACACGTGCACCTGTCTGACCTGCGCGGACGCTCTGTGGCTGTCTGGGGTACCGGCCGTGAGGGCATGGCCGCCGCCAGGGCGGTCGCCGCGCACGGTCCGGCCAGTCTCGTTGCCGTGGATGACCGGACGAACTTCCTGTCCCTGCCCTGGGAAGGCCCGCTGGCGGAGGCCGCCCCGCTGGTGACCGGCGAGGAGGGGCTCAGTCGGCTCATCGCCGCCGACGTGGTGGTTCGCTCTCCCGGAGTGCCGCAGACCCACCCCTGGATGCTCGAACTGCGGCGACGCGCGATTCCCGTGACGCAGGGCACGGCGCTGTGGATGGCCGATCACGCCGACCGCACCGTCGGGGTCACCGGCAGCAAGGGCAAGAGCACCACATCCAGCCTGATCAGCCACCTGCTGACTGCGGCGGGCCGGCCGAACGTGTTCGGCGGCAACATCGGCGTGCCGACGCTGGAGCTGCCCGAGGCGGAGCTGTACGTCCTGGAGCTCTCCAGCTACCAGTGCAGCGACCTGACCGACTCGCCGCGTGTCTCCGTGGTCACCGCACTCTTCCCGGAGCACCTGGATGCGCACGGCGGCGAGCGGGAGTACTACCAGGACAAGCTCAACCTCATCGCGCACGGCCCGCACGCCGTGGTGGTCAACGGCGCCGACCCCCGGCTCGCCCTGGAACTGGGGGACCGGGCCGCGGTGCGGGCGGGCCGCTCGGACAGCACCCACGTCGCCTCCGGCCCGGACGGCGCCCCCTGGTTCCACCTGCGGGACCAGCCGCTCTTCCCGCGCGCGGTGCTGCCGCTGGTGGGCCGGCACAACGAGGGCAACCTCTGCGTCGCCCTCGCCGTGCTGGAGACGCTCGCTGTAGACGTGGTGGAGCGCAAGGACACCCTGGCCGTCGCGGTCGCCGAATTCCAGGGACTCGCCCACCGGCTCACCGAGATCCCGGACCCGTCCGGGCTGGTCTTCGTCGACGACACTCTGGCCACCAGCCCGTACGCCGCCATGCACGCCATCGACGCGTACGAGGGGCGGCCGCTCACGGTGATCGTGGGCGGCAACGACCGGGGGGTGGACTACACCCCGCTTCGCGACCACCTGGCCGAGCGGGAGATCACCGTCATCGGTATTCCGGACAGCGGGGCGCGGATCGTGGCGGCGCTCGCCGGACTGCCCGGGGTGCGGAGCGAGGTCGTCGAGGATCTGACCGCTGCCGTTCGGCAGGCGCGTCGGCTCACCCCGTCCGACGGGGTGGTGCTCCTCTCGCCGGCCGCGCCCAGTTACGGCCGGTACCGCAACTTCGAGCACCGGTCGGAGGCCTTCCGCGAGGCTATCGCGGAGACGGCGATCGGTCAGCCCGGCACCATACGGAGCGCCAGCAACGCAGTGTGAAGGGCTCGCATCGACCGGATCGCCGACCGTAGCTCCTGCAGCACGTCCGACGGCAGGTAGGCGTGCCGGAGCAGGGGGTCGGCGAGCGCCGTCGGCTCCAGCCCGACGGTCTCGACGCCGCAGCCGTACTGCAGGGTGAGGGTCCGCACCGCGTCGCAATGCTGGAAGGGCACGTGCAGATCCGTGGTGATCACCAGGACCAGGTCGGTGGGCTCGGGCCGGCTCACCTGCTCCGCCCAGAAGCGCAACGTGTCAGCGGTATTCGCGCGCCGGGTCGCCGGCTCCGTGGAGGGCGCCGCCAACGTGTGGGTCGTCCGGGTCGATGACCGGTAGGTGCGAATACGCCACCCTCCGGAGCCCGCTCCGGGGGCCAACTGGTCGTCGGCCGGGCGGCCGAGGTGGAACGCCCGCCGCAGGCCGGCGTCCATGGCGTCGAACTCCGTCCCGATGCCTGTCAGGCCCAGGCTCCGCGCATGGTCCAGTTCCCGGTCAGAAACGGGCCGCAGACTGCCAAGCCCGGCGACCTCCTCGGTGTCCAGCCCACCGGCGACCAGCTCGGCAGCGAAGGCCGACCGGGCGGCGCAGGTGCGTACCCCACCGCCAGCGACGAGGACGTGCCGGTACCGGTCGTGCGCCGGCCGGTTGCGGCCGCTGAGGCCGAGCGAGTCACCGGCCCGGCTGACCAGGTCATTGATGTACCCGCCGTACTTCACCTTCTTCGATTCGTACCGCTCCCGACCGTTGCGGAAGTCCCAGTACCGCGCCGAGAACATGTCGAGCCACTCGAGCCGGTCAGCCACCTCCAGGGGTGGTGAGGCCCCGCCGAACGCCCTGACCAGTTCCTGGAGCGCCGCCGCGCTGGTCCACTCCTCGATGGCACGGACGAGCTCCGACGGATCTCCGCCGGGCGGACAGCACGGCAGGCCGACGGCGGGGAAGTCCGTCATACCGGGGCCGACGCGGGGGTCGTCACTTCCACCGCGGCGAGGAGCGATCGCATCGAGCGGATGCCGGAGCGGATCTCCTGGAGGTACTTCCCCGGAGTCACGGGCTGGTGCAGGGACGGCTCGTGGGACCAGTCGGCCTCGACCCCGACGGTGTCCACATCGACGTCGAAGGGGACGCCCAGCGTACGGAGCGCGTCCGCGTGCTGGAACGGTACGTAGATGGCCGACGTGACCACCAGCACCCGGTCGTTCGGCGTCAGGGTCACCTGCTCGGCCCAGTACCGCTGGGTGTCGGCGGTGTTGGCGCGTCGCCTTTCCGGGTCACTCGACGGGGCCGCGAGCACCCGCACGGTCGGCCCGCCGTCCCGCTGGTAGGTGCGAATGCATGAGGACAGGTTCGTATTGTCCGGGTCGAGGTGGGCCTCCTCGGCCACCGGATCACGGAAGCCCAGGTAGCGCCGTACGCCGACGTCCATGACGTCCATCTCGTTCCGACATCCGGGTGCGCCCTGGTCGCGGAGGAGCTCGTGTTCCAGTTTGGTGAGCTCCCGACCGCTGCCCAACGCGGCCACCTCGGGTCGCCCGACGCGACCGCTGGCGAGCAGTGCCGCGGCATAGGAGTTCCGCTGCAGGCAGGCCCGGGCCAGGCCGCCGAGCACGATCAGGTGGGTGTAAGAGTCATGCCGCGGCGTCGTGGCGCGGACCAGCCCGAGCGCTTCCGCAGCGGCGAGCACCAGGGCCCGCTCCGCGGCATCCAGGTCGGGCTCACGGGCGTCGGGCCGTTCCGCTCCCTTCCTGAAGTTCCAGCAGCCGTCGGAGAAGTCGTCGAGCCAGGCGAGAAGGGACGCGGTGGCCGCCTCGCCAGCGGTCGCCGGCAGCGTGCCGCCGAACGCGTCGACCAGATCGCGCATCGGCGGGGAGACGACCCACCGGTGCACGTCCGCCGCGATCTCCTGCCGGGACGGGCGCGACCCGCAGCTCGGCAGTGGTACCGACTCGTAGGCGACCACGACTCTCCCTTCTGCGGCCGCGGTGCGACGCGACGGCGTGGTGCCGATACTAGGTCCGTCGCGGGCCGATCGACAGGCGGCGCTCCGATGTCCGACGGCCACGGAAGGCCCGCCCGGCGGTCGCCTGCCACCGTGCTCCGGGCGGGGGAGAACCGGCATCGTCCGGTCGACCCGTTGTCCCGGCGGGACCGTCATCGCCTCCGGCGTATCTCCGTTCGTACCTGTCGGCCTGAGGTGGCGGGCACGAAAGCTCTCGATTCTCTTGCGGCGGGCGACGCGGGATAACACCTGCGCTGCGGTGGGCGATCCTCCGACCGATTATGGTGCACCCGCTTCGAGTAGAGGCCATTTCCTGTCGAGGAAAACAGTCGGTCCTCTCGGGTGGAGTCAGTCGTCGCGGGGCGGCCGCTGGCCGTGGACCTTCATGCGACCGCCGATCGCCGGCCTCGTGTCCACTGTGATCTGATGATCATTCGCTGGGGTTGTCTCTTCAGGGGATGATCCCTGTCGGCGGGCTCACTACCATCATGTCAATCGTCCAAGCCCAATGCCCGGATCGTCTGCGCGCCCCTTTCCGCCCATTGAGGTTCGAGGTATGAGTCGTCCATCCGACAAACCTGTTCCGCTAGTGATCGTCGTTCCAGGAATTGGTGGCAGTGTGCTGGAGTCGCAGTCGGGACGGGTGCTCTGGGGCACCGGCGACGGGAATGGCGAGGCGCTGTTGCGGAATCCGCGCCGACTGGACGTCGACCACCCGGTACGTCCAGTCGGACTGGTCAGCGGCCGGATGTTGTTCCCCGGCTTCGCCAGGATCCACGGCTACCGGGAGCTGCTCGATCGGATGGGGACGATCGTCGGAGGACCGGTCGACCACGGTGCCCCCGGCAGTCGGCGGGCCGACGCCCGGGTGGTCGGGTTTCCGTACGACTTCCGGCGGAGCATGGCGGATTCGGCGGACGAGCTCGGCCATCTGATCAAGACGCGTCTCGATCTCCTCGGTCTGAGCGGCCGGTACGACCAACTGATCATCGTGGCCCACTCGACCGGCGGCCTGGTCGTGCGGCACTGGCTGGCGCGGCAGACCTCGCCGGTGCAGGCCGTGATGACGCTGGGCACCCCCCACCTCGGCTCGGTGAAGGCGCTTCACCATCTCGTCAACGGCGCGGACTGGTGGACGGGCGCCCTGCCGGAGCTCCGTGACGAGCTCCGCCGATGGCCGTCGATGTACGAGCTGCTGCCACAGTGCCCGTCGATTGAGGACGAGCGCTCGTCGGAACGGCTGCACCCGGCCGACCTGCCGCTCGACTGGCTTCGTCCCGGGGCGCGTCAAGCCCACGCCGTGCACGGGGAGACCCAGAGGTCGATGCACAAGGGCCTCGTCACCATCGGATACCGTGCCTTCCTCGGCTACGGACACTCGACACTGCTCTGCGCGACCTGGGACGGCGCGACCCTGCGGGCACACAAGGACCCGGTCCCCTGGCTCGGGAAGGGCTGGGGCAGCAAGGGGGACGGCACCGTCCCGGCGTACTCCGCCCTGCCGATCGACGGAGAGAGCTTCGTCCGGCGCGACTACCTACCGGCCGGCCACACCTGCCTGGTCGTCGAGCGGGAGCCCCTCTCCGCTTTCGCCCATCTGATCCGCCTTGCGCACTGCGCCGAGGAGCGGCACCGCGCCGAGGAGCAGCATCGGGCCGGTCGCGTCCCGATGATCGGGCTCGATCTTGACGACGCCTACCTGGCCGGTGAGCCGGTGGCGCTGAGGGCGGAGCTCGACCCGTTGGGGTCCCGACCGGCCGGGATGACGTTGGCGTACGAGGTGACCGGTGACACGACCTACAGACGCGGATCTCTGGCCTACGGCGACGGTGTCTGGTCCGCGGCCCTGACCGGACTCCCACCGGGCCGGTACGACCTCACGGTTCGTGCCGAGCCCGCCGATGTGTACCCGGAACTTCGCACCTCCGATTGGTTCGACGTGGTGGGCGAGGTGCTGGACACCTCGGCCCGATATCCCGAGAGGTGATGCCGATGATGAGTCAGGACGAGCTGCTCGAGCTGGCGCGGGAGCTACGCCAGCGGCGCCGCGCGGTGGATGAGGAGCTCATGAGCGGCATCGAGAAGGACATCGCGGAATACCGGGCCTTCCTGGCCGAGCCTCGCCCGGCGGTGCCCGTGCCGGAGCTGCTGTCCCGGCTTCCACTGATGGGCTGGATCATCTACGAGGCGTCGTACATCGAGGTCGAGAACGTGCAGGCGGCGTTCGAGTCGTTCACCGACGACCGCCGTGCGGCAAGCCGGGCGGCGTTCGAGGCGGTCGTGCGCATCGCGAACGCCGCGCGGACCCTGCCGTGGCCGCACTTCGCCCCCAGGGCGCTCGGTGCGATCAGGGCGCAGGCCCTCGCCGCGTCGAAGCGGGACACCACGCGCGGGTACGACGACGCCTGGGCGGCGCACCAGGATGCCCGCAAGAGGTACGGGTCGTACCGGGTGGACCTCACCGGCACGGGATTCGACGGCCACATCCTGTCGCTGGACGAGACATTCCTGCAGTTGACGCTCGCCGAGACCGGCACAGCCTGCCGCACCGCGGAGCGGGTCATCGGCCGCTGGGCGGAGGGCGTCGAAACGAGTGAGTGGAAGGGGGACGACTGGAGCGACGAGGAAGCGGACAACGCGCGGTGGACCCAGCGGATGTTCCGTGAGCTGACCGACGGAGCGATGTTCGGCCGCGAGACCCTCGACCTCGCCTCGAACATCGCGGAGGAGCACGGACTCGTGCACACCGTGGACGAGCACCGACTGGCCCAGGTGACGAGCTTCCGGAACCCGGGCATCATGACGGCGCGCGCGATCCTGCTGCTGCTGTCGATGTCCGCCGAGATGGAGCGGCTCCGGCGGCCCTCGCTGTTCGACCTGCGGACGTGGCGGGAGGTTCGCTGGGAACTGGTGGCCCGCTTCGAGAACGCCTACCGGTTCATCGAGAAGCCTGTCCACGACCCGGACGGCGAGCCGGTGCCCCTGCTGCCGGCGCACGCCCGTTCGCTCGTCCAGCTCCGGCTGCACCTGGGCCTGTTGGTGCCGGGGCATGTGCTGCCCTCCAACCAGTCGTTCGCCCCGTGCGTGGCCCGCGAGCGACTTGACGACGAGACCGTCGAGGAGCTGTCGCGGTGGCTGGCCGAGCAGGTCCACGGCACGCGACGCGGGGACGCGAACGTCATCGGCAGCGCCACGAAGCCCAGCTTCATCCAGTCGGTCGAGGCGTGTCGGGCTGAGTTTGGCGCGCCAGGTGGCTACCGCGAGTGGCGACTGCGCTGGCTCGACCTGGACCGGTACGCGGGCGAGCCGGGCCGGGCGGAGCGCGTCCGGCGGATTCTCGCAGAGACTCCGCCCGGGCTACCGACCGAAGGCGTTTAGAAGCGCCCATCGGTGCTCGCCGGCCCCGCGGTCGAGCGCCTCGATCTGTGCCTGCCGCAGGGCCTGGTCGAGGCGTAGGCCCCCCGGTAGCACCAGCCCGACGATGCGCGAGGCGATCCAGCCGGACCATTTGTCGGGCACCCGGTCGATTCCGGCGACCACACACCGGCTGCCACCCGCGAACGCGGCCATGACGAAGCCGAACGGCTCCGCGTCCGCCGGGTTTGGTAGCCGGCCGACCTGACAGGAGGCCATCAACACCGAGCGGGGCCAGCGCAGGCCGAGGGCCCGAGCGGCGGTCAGCCGCTCCGGAAGGAGCAGGAACTGTCCGAGGCCGTTTCCGCCACCGTGCGCGGCGATGTGGAGGAAGCGCCATGGCGCCTCCTTTTCGGACAGGACCGCGATGAGCGGGCGTTCCATCGTGGCCGGCTGCGTGCTCGGGTCGACGTGACAACGGGTCAGTGGCACCGGCTGGGCGCCGCGGTCGGGCAATCCCCAGGCATCGCGCTCCTGCGTGACGTCGATACTGTCTTCGGGCTGCGAGACGAGCCGGACGAGGGCGGGGCCCTCGACCGGGCCCGGCTGGTCCCCGGACAGACAGGTGAGCACCGGAACCTGCGTGATCGTGGCACGTTCAACGAGCCGCGCACCGTCTTCGTCGATCGTTAGCGCGGGCCACGGCAGCATGCTGAGCAGCGAATGCGGCGAGATGAGCAGCTCCACGGGCGCGCGGCGGGTCGCGTCGCGCAACCGGTCGAGCAGGGCCGTCGGGAGCAGTTCGCACGCCAGTCCGTGCCAGTCGGGTCCGTCCCACTCGGTGGCGTGCGCGAGCTGGCCGATCCACGGGCGCGTCTGGCCACGCCCATGGAAGAACGCCGCGAAGGGCGCGCCAGGGGTGAACCGCTCGAAGGTGAGGTCTCCGTCGGGCCGGATCAACGAGCGGAACCAGTTGGTCCGGCGGGTCAACGTGTCGGGCAGCGCGACGAAGTCCAACGCGTGGCGGTCCCCGACGAGGCGGACCACCTCGGTGAGATCGGCCGGCTTGGGCAGCACGGTACTGGCGAGCAGCGGTGAGACGAGGTTCTCCAGCTCGCCCCGTCGTCGCACCAGATCCTCCGCGGTGCTGACGCATTCCCGGGCGCTGGCCTCCGGATTGTGGAGCTGCTCCTCGAAGGCGACGATGTCGTCGATGACGCCGCTCATCGTGGGGGACATCAGCGATCGGTCGGCTCGCATGAGGCTGGCGAAGCCGGTCTGTTTCGCCGACAGCGACACGGCGAGCCCGAGTTCGGCCGCCCGGCGGCCGGGCAGCGTCGAGGCGAGCAGCGCGATGTCGCCGTAGATGCGCTGGAACGCGGTGGCGAGCGGGCTGCGCGATCGGGAGATCACCCGCCAGCGGCTGCGGGTGCGCTCCGCGATCGTGAGAGCCGTCCGGCCCAGCTCGATCGCCTCGTCGATCGCGGCCGCGTCCGGCTCGCCCAGCACCAACTGCTCGGCGAGCGTGAGCGTCACCAGCAACTCCGGCACATCTCCGGCGTCCGCCGAGGCGGGCTGCTCGTCGTCACGACGGGCGGTGGCACGGTGCTCGGCGAGTCGTCTGCTGGCCCGGCGGAGCCATCGCTCCGCCTCCTCTGCGTCGCCCGCCTCCCGCGCGGCGATGCCCCGGATGAGTTCCGACCGGTGACCGGTCGGCCATGGTGCCCCGGGCCCGGACGACCAGAACTCGTCCGACTCGCGCAGCCCGGGCTCGACCTGGCCGGCGAGGCCGGCGAGGATGAGGCCGGCGCCCAACTCGTACTCGAAGTGGCCGCGATAGTTGTTGGCGCCGGCGCCGTGGAAGTAGCCGGGATCGCGGGTGGCGAGCCCGATGGCCTCCCGTAGGCGTCCGGCCATCCGCAGACTGCGGATCTTCCCGTGGGTGTGTGTCCGGCCGAGGAAGAGGTCCCGATCCGGGTCGTTGTCCGGCAGGTCGGCCGTCCGGGCGACTTCCTGGTTGGCGCGGTCGTACAGGTCGACCGGATCCGGGCGGTCTTCGACCGGTAGGTCGAGGGTGTTCTCAACGAGCTCGGAGAAGAGCGCGATCGCGCCGGCGTTGGCGAGGAAAGTGCTCCTGCTGGCCCACTGGTCGGCCTGTCCGTCGAGGTCCCGGGCGCCTTCGAGGTGGCGCTCGAGGGCGAGCGAGAAGAGCCCGCGCTCGTTGTGGACGGTCCGGCCCTTGGCGTCGTTCTGCCGGACGATGCCGACCGCCTCGTCGGCATCGCGGGCAACCTGCACCAGATCGTCGCGGGCCAGCGCCCGTCGGGTCGCCGGGGAAACGGCCTCGATAGTCGCTTCGGGCTCGGCGGTCATATCGGCATCGTCGGAGGACAGGCAGCGGGTGGCGTCGAGAGGGAAGTCATCGTCATGCCGATCTGGGACGTGGGGCAATCGTCGAGTTGACGGCGCTGTGTGATGCGGTACCGACTTCGGCACCATACCCACGCCGCCGGTGGGCGCGACAGACGTCGATTGGGTCTGACATTGTTTCGTCCGGTCGGAATCGACGATCCTAAACGGGCCGGCATGCGCCTCGTCGACTTACCAACAGGTGGACCAGTCTGCGCACGGCGTCGGCTTCGTGGCCGTCGACGAAATGATCGACGAATTCGCGGCTGGCCCGAAGCCCGGGTACGAATTGGACCACGGCGTCCCCGCCGCCGTTCGGTTCGATCCAGAACACGCGATGGGCGATCCGCGACAGGCGCCGCATCTGCTCGCCCAGTACGTCCGCGTCCGTGACCCAGCCGTCCGAGGCGATGACGGTGACGGCGGCCCGGGCCGCCCGCCGGCCACCCCAGGTGCCGAGGAACTGACGCAGGGTCTGGCCCAGACGGGTGCCACCGGCCCGGTCGATGATCAACACGTCCACCGCCCGCATGGCCACGGCCGGGTCGCGGTGTCGCAACGCGGGCGTGATCCTCGTCAGACGCGTGCCGAGGGCGAACACTTCGGTCGTGGCGGGTGCCACGGTGACCGCCGCGTACGCGAGGCGCAGAAGTGGCTCGACGTGACGCTCCATCGATCCGCTGACGTCGAGCAGCAGCACCAGGCGCCGCGGTCTGCGGTCGGGCCTGCGATAGCACAGCCGGGTCAGGTCACCGCCGCCGCGAAGCGTCGACAGCGCAGTACGGCGGGGGTCGAGGACCCTGCGCCGCGCGGAGACCCGTCGCCGTGAGCGACGCAGACCGGTGCCGGCCGCCAGCAGCGCGACGAGCGCGTCGATCTCCGCCGCCTCCTCCGGGCCGAAGGTCCGTGCGGACCGGTCCGAGATTCGCTCGGTCCCGTCGGCCGCCCGTGCGACGGCTCCCTCACCGGCTGCCGCCCGGCTCCCGTCCTCGACGGCGACCGGAAGCCCGACCTGGGTGGACCCGACCCCGTCCTCCTCGTCCGGCCCGGGTGGCGCCGCGCCGAACCACCGTGCGAAAGCCGCGTTGAAGACCACCAGGTCGGCATGGCGGGAGCAGAACGTCAGTCTGGTGGCCCAGTAGACCTCGCAGACGCCGGGTGGGCTCAGCACGGAGAGCGCGGCGACTGCGGCGGCCACCCGGGCCGGCTCGATCGTGATCCCGGCTTCGCGCACCGCTCGCGCAAACAGGCCCACCTCGGTGGCCAGCGCCGGGTTCATCACTCGGCGGTGCGGGCGCGGGGGATGGAACCGAAGATGCGGGGAAGGATCCTGCTCCTGACCTGTGCCCGGTCGTCCTGGTGCTTGACCACCGTGCCCAGCGCCGCCTCCGTGGTCGGCAGGTCCAACGTGGCCGCCCCGAGCCGGTGGGCCGCCGCCGCCAGGTCGATGGATTCGGCGATCCCGGGCGGCTTGACCAGTCCACAGCGGCGGAGCTCCCGCACCGTGGTGACCACGTCGCGGGCCAGCTGGTCGGGAATGTGCCGATTGGCTCGGCACACGATCTTGACCTCCAGATCGGCATCCGGCAGGTCGATCCAGTGGTAGATGCATCGTCGCTTGAGTGCGTCGTGGACCTCCCGGGTCCGGTTCGAGGTCAGGACCACCAGTGGATCTCCCGCGGCGCGCACCGTTCCGTACTCCGGAATGCTGATCGTGGCCTCTTCCAGGACCTCGAGGAGGAAGGCCTCGAACTCGTCATCGGCACGGTCGATCTCGTCGATGAGCAGCACGGCACGGGGCGCCTCGAGCGCACGCAGGATTGGTCGGGCGAGCAGGAACCGCCGATCGTAGAGCGATCGTTCCAGCTCCGCCCGATCGGCCGACTCTCCCGCCATGCGCACGTGCAGGATCTGGCGGGCGAAGTCCCATTCGTACAGCGCCTGCGAGGCGTCTATCCCCTCGAAGCACTGCAAGCGGATCAGTTCCGCGTCGAGCACTGTCGCCATCGCCCGGGCGAGCGAGGTCTTCCCCACGCCGGGGGTGCCCTCGAGAAACAGCGGTCGGCGAAGCTGGATGGCCAGGAAGAGGGCTGTTCCTATACCCAGATCGGCAAGGTAATCGGCCTGATCGAGGGCTGTCACGAGATCGGCGGGCTGCGTGAAGCGTGGCGTCCCCATTGCCGGTACGTTAGACCGGGGCGCAGATCCGATTCTCTCGGCCATTCGGATCGATGGTCCCTCCGAGCGGACACCGCGGCAATTGGCTCTAGCAGTGAGGGGTGTCGAAAGCCAGCCGATCGGCTGTCGTCGTTGCGACACATGTTATGCGTCCACCTGGGTAGGCTCGCTCACCCGTACGTTCCCGAAGCCACGGATGTCCGGAGGTGCCCCCGGTGACAGTTGCCGGTGCCCAGCCCGACGCGCCCCACGACGAAGCGTCCACGACCGACGGGCCGCCCGCCCCGGAGTCGGTGGTGCCGGCCCAGCACACCAGGGGTCTGCTCGATCCGCCGCCGACGCCGGCAGAGCGGGGATGGATGGACGAGGAGCCGCAGCGCGGGGACGGTCCGGATGAAGATTGATCACCCGTGAGTGACCAGGGCAAGGCCTACACCGCGTTCATCGAGGCCGAGCTCAAGGCCGAGCGGGACCGACGGGTCCACTTCGACTCCCGGGGCGCGTTGCTCGTGACGACATCCGCGAGTCTTGTCTCGTTGCTCGCCGCCGTCGTCGCGTTCTTCCGGGTGGGCACCACGTACACCTTCCCGCGGGACGCACTGCCGGCGCTCGTGGTCGCCCTCGGCGCATTCTCGATGGCCGCCGCCGCGGGGATCCTGGCCGGCTGGAACCGCCCGTACTCGGTGGCGGACGTGCCCACCCTCAACAAGCTCCTCGACGAACGGTGGGACCGGGACGACGAGGTGCGCGCCCGGAACAATGTCGGCTACATGCAGGTCCGGACCGTGAACTCCCTCCGGCGGGCCAACAGCTGGAAGGGCCGTTGGGTCCTGTGCGGGCTGGTCGCGCAGCTCGTGGCGCTGCTGGCGCTCGGGCTGGTCGTGTACCTCATGCTCTACCACTCCACGGGCGCCTGACGCCCGGTGCCAGGAATGAGCAATTCGGCGATGACCGCGCCGCCGCCCGAGGTGGGGGCGGTCGCCGAGCGGGCGTCGCTGGCGTTTCGCGCCGTGGAGACATGGCTCTCCGGCGAGGTCATGAGGGAGCTGCTGGGCGTCCTCGGCGTACGGCCCGGCGTCGACGACCCGGCCTCCTGGGCGGACAGTGCGTCGGCCGTCGGTCGTCAGCTCGACGTCGACGAAGCGTTGCCGGGATGGTTGGTGCCGGTCCTGCGCGGTGCGCCGGCGACCCGGAACGGCCTGTCCGCCGGCCAGACCTGGTTGCTGCGCCGCGCACTGGCCGTCGAGCGTGTCGCATCCGCCCACTTCAACTTCCGCATGTCTGGTGGCGGCACGTACCGGGAGCGCTGGCAAGCGGTTGCGGGTGACCTGGCCCCCGACGTGCGGGCCCGCGTTCTCGACCTGGCCGACGAACTGGGACTGGTGAGCCCCCGGCGGCCGCGACAGCGCCGCTACGACCACACCCTCGTCCTCGGCGGTGGGTTCACCTCGCCGCTGATCCGGGCCCGTCACGCGGCGGAGCTCCGGGCGTCCGGCGTCGGTCTCGGCGAGATCAGCTTCCTGGGCAGCCCGCGCCGGCTGGCGAACGGTCCGCCGCGACCGGAACGGCTTGCGGTGCGGCACTTCGCCCCCAACGCCGCCGACGAGTTCGACCTCATGGTCGGCGCCGCCCGGGCCGCCTTCGGCGCGTCGCCGGCCGTGGTGATGTACCTGTGCGGCTGCCCGTCGGCGGAGGTCCGGTGTCCCCGATGGCGCTGCGCGGGAGCGGCCGGGGCCGCCGACACTCCGGCCGCGTACACGCACGATCGCCGGGTCGACCTCGTCGACGGCGGGGGGCACGTCCTCGGCTCGGCGCTGTCCGCGAGCACCGGCCGCCCGCCCTACCGACCCGACACGGCCGACACGATGCGGTTGTGGGCCTGGTGCGGCGACCCGCGGCCGGGACAGCATGTCCTCGTGGTGACCAGCCAGGTCTTTGTCCCCTTCCAGACCTTCGACGGAATGCGGCGGCTCTACCTGCCGCACAACCTGGAGGTCGACACGGTCGGCGTGGGCACCGACTGGGCGACGAACCCGCGGGCGGCGGAAAACCTGCTGCAGGAGACGCTGTCGGCGGTGCGGTCCGCGCGGCGGCTGCTCGTCGACGCGGCCGGGCTCCTCCTCGACGTCGGCGTGGACGGCTGACCACGGCATGGACTTCGCGTTCGCCACCGAGCCCGGCTCCGACCGGCCCAACGAAGACCACGTCGTCGTCTCGGCCGGCTTTGCGATCGTCCTCGACGGGGTCACCCAACCACCCGACCTGGACACCGGCTGTGTGCACAATCCGGCGTGGCTGGTCCGGGCGCTAGCCTCCTGCCTGGTCGAGGCGTTGTCGGCGGATCAGGCGGCCGCTCTCAACCAGATCCTGGCGACAGCCATCGACCGGATGCGCGGACTCCACAAAGGCAGCTGCGACCTGACGGATCCGAACAGTCCGTCCACCACCGTCGCGATGGTGCGTGAACGCGGCGACCAGGTGGACTATCTGGTGCTGTGCGACTCGTCCGTGGTGTTCGAGGACGGAGACGGGATCGTCGCCGTACACGACAACCGCACCGACACGCTCCCGGCCTACGACCGGCACACGGTCGCCGGGCTGCGCAACCGGCCAGGTGGGTTCTGGGTGGCGTCAACCGATCCGGCCGCGGCGGCCGAGGCGGTGACGGGCACGCTGTCCCGCCAGGGGCTGCGCCGGCTGCTGCTGTGCACCGACGGGATCTCCCGGCTCACCGAGATCTTCCCGCTCGACTGGACGGACGTGTTCCGGCTGGTTGAGCGGGGCGGTCCGCGGGCCGCCATCGACGCGGTCCGGGCGTACGAGGTGGACCGTCCGGAGCTGCTGGTGCGGTCCGCCGCGGCCGGGTCAAGCGGCACGACGACGCGACCCTCGCGGTGCTCAGGAGCTGAGGCGGGAATGGTCGGTGCCGTGGGTGCGGGAGCGATATCGTGGTGTTCCGCCCAGTTCCACTGGTCGCCCCCGGGACCGTCGAACGGGGCGAGACGGTCGCCAATGGGGAAATCGCCGACAGTCTGGGGGACTGGCGAGTTCGTTGACAGGATTGCGACAGTGCGGTTGCATGGAAGAGCCCGCGACGCTTCAATACCGGCGGGTCAGCCTCTGCACGAAAGACCATCACCACAAGCCCGACCCGCCCCGAAACAGCGTCCCGCCATTCATCGGTTCCGGATGTGGTCACGCGCGGCGGCGTGGACGGCCTGGTTCGACGGGATGTGCCACGCGGTGATCGAGAAAGTAAGCAGTCCGGCGTCCACCGACGATCTGTTTCGGCAGGCGGCCGTCGACGCGACCATGCTGCAAGACCGGATAATGACGGAAACGGGCGTAACCGTCGGCGGGGAGGTCGCGGCACTGGCGCTCGCCAACGCCCTCCTCGCCGTGGTGCAGGAATACCTCGAGCAGACCTCGGACGAGTATGACCTGGATCTGTTCCTCGAGGTCAACGGGAGACAGCCGGACGACTTCGCGTCGTGGCCGGTGACCATCCTGGCGGGCCTCAGGATGCGGCGGACCCCTCCGGAGGACTGGCGATCCATCTGTGACCGTGCCGTCGAGACGGCCGTTCGTCAGGTCCGGTCGTCGTAGCCCTGAGCGACGCCCCGCCGGTTCGCGGCGAGGAACTGGGAGTTGCTCCGCGCCGATTAGTAGGCTGGGCACCGTGACCATCACGTTTGCTGACCTCACCACCATGCGGGTTGGCGGGCCGGTAGGCCGCCTCTACGTCCCGGAGACCACCTCGCAGGTGATCGAGCTTCTGCACGAGACCACCAGTGACGGTGATCAACTGCTGGTGATGGGCGGCGGATCGAACCTGGTGGTGGGCGACATCGGCTGGCACGGCACGGTCATCAAGATGGCCTCCGCCGAGTTTCACATCGACGGCGAGCTGGTTACCGCGGCTGCTGGCGTGGAGTGGGACGACGTCGTGAAGGCCAGCGTCCACGAGGGCCTGTCCGGCCTGGAGGCCCTGTCCGGCATCCCCGGCCTGGTGGGCGGTACGCCCGTACAGAACGTCGGCGCCTTCGGCACCGTGACCTCTGACGTGCTCGAATCGCTCTCCGTGTACGACCGGCACACCGGTCTCCTGGAGCGGTGGACCCCCGAGCGCTGCGGCTTCGGCAGCCATCGGCAGTCGGTTTTCAAGCACAGCGACCGCTGGGTGGTGGTGCAGGTGACGTTCCGCCTGCGCCGGAGCAACCAGTCGCGGCCGATCGAGTACGTGGAGCTTGCCCGCAAGCTGGGAATCGCGGTCGGCGGCACCGCGGCCCCCGCCGACGTACGGGAGGCCGTTCTCGCCCTGCGCCGCAGCAGGGCCATGGTCCTCGACCCGGAGAATCACGACACCTGGAGTGTCGGGTCGTTCTTCATCAATCCGGTCCTCGCCGAGGTGCCGGCGCGTGCCGCCGAGTGCCCCCGGTACTTCGACGTCAAGGGAACGAAGTTGCCGGCAGCGTGGCTGATCGAGCATGCCGGGTTCCCCCGTGGCTACGGTCACGAGTGGGGGAACGGGACGGTGGCGCTGTCCAGCCGTCACGCGCTCGCCGTGACCAATCGAGGCGGCGCCACCGCGTCGGACGTCATGAAGTTCGCCGCACACATCCGAGACGGCGTCGAAGCGCGCTTCGGTATCCGACTCGGCCCCGAATGCGATCTCGTCAACTGTTCGTTCTGACTGCGCCTGATCGCCGAGGCGCTCACTCCGCCCGCCGGACCAGGGCAGGACACGGTTTGTCGACCCTGGGCGGCGGGCGGGACCGCGACCAGGTCGTTAATCACGACCGTGCTGGTGGGCGTGGACCCGGAGCGGCTGGTCGTCCGGCTCACCGGGACCGGCCGGATCTGGGCGCTCTCGGCCGGCTACGAGTTCCGACCTCGGCGGTCACCGCGTGCGGCCGGTCAGCCGTGCGGAGGCGTACCCCCGGAGCGCCGGCTGGCGGCTGCCCGGCACCTTCTGGCCGAGCCAGATCATGGCCGGCAGCGACGTCTCCGGGGCCACCAGGCGGTCGCTCTTGCCCCCGATGCTGCGGATCGAGTGGGTGACGGGCGGGTCGAGCGGGCGGAACGGTGAGCGCCCATCATGCTCTGCTTCGGAAACCGCAGCGCCGCGGTTGACGCGCTGTCAGGCGGGCGCCCTCGCTGCGCTACACAGTGACAGTTGTCCCTGCCGCCGGCTGGTGAGAGCGTGCGGGGACCGAACAGCCGCCGAAGGGTGCGACGATGACCGATCTGCTGGCCCGGCACCGGGCCGTGCTCCCGTCCTGGATGCCGCTCTACTACGACGAGCCGATCGAGTTGGTCTCCGGCTCCGGACGCCGGGTGACCGACGCGCAGGGACGCAGCTACCTGGACTTCTTCGGCGGGGTGCTGACCAACATGGTCGGTTACGACATCCCGGAGATCCGGGAGGCGGTGCAGCGGCAGCTCGCCACCGGCATCGTGCACAGCTCCACGCTCTACCTGATCCGGCAGCAGGTCGAGCTGGCCGAGAAGGTCGCCCGGGTCTCCGGCATCCCCGACGCCCGGGTGTTCTTCACCAACTCCGGCACCGAGGCCAACGAGGCGGCGCTGCTGGTCGCCACCAACTACCGCCGCTCGCACCAGATCCTCGCCGTGCGCAACAGCTACCACGGCCGGTCGTACGCGGCGATGGGCGTCACCGGCAACCGGAGCTGGTCGGCCAGTGCGCTCAACCCGCTCCAGGTGGCCTGGCTGCACTCCGGCGAGCGGGTCCGCGGCCTGCTCGCCCGGCTCGGCCCCGGCGAGCAGGTCGACGCGGCGGTGGAGGACCTGCGCGAGGTGCTCGCCACCCAGACCGCCGGCGACGTGGCCTGCCTGATCGCCGAGCCGATCCAGGGCGTCGGCGGCTTCGTGCACCCGCCGGACGGTCTCTTCGCCGCCTGGAAGAAGGTGCTTGACGAGTCCGGCATCCTGTTCGTCTCCGACGAGGTGCAGACCGGCTGGGGCCGCACCGGCGAGCACTTCTGGGGCTACCAGGCGCACGGCGTCACCCCGGACCTGCTCACCTTCGCCAAGGGCATCGGCAACGGCTTCGCCCTCGCCGGGGTGGTCGGCCGGGCCGACGTGCTGGAGTCGGTGCCGGCGATCAGCTTCTCCACCTTCGGCGGCAACCCGATCTCCACGGCCGCCGGCAACGCCGTCCTCGACTACCTGCTCGACCACGATCTCCAGGCCAACGCGGCCCGCGTCGGCGCGATCCTCGCCGACGGCCTGCGGTCCGCGGTGGGCGGCCTCGACTGCGTCGCCGAGGTACGCGGCAAGGGGCTGATGCTCGGCGTCGAGTTCGTCCGCCCGGGCACGACCGAGCCCGACCCGGCGATGACCGTCCGGGTCTTCGAGGCGTGCAGGGCCGGTGGCCTGCTCGCCGGCAAGGGCGGCCTGTACGGCAACGTGTTACGGATGGGCCCGCCGCTCACCCTCACCGAGGAGGAGGCCCGCGAGGGCCTGGCCATCCTGGTCGACGCGATCCGCTCGTCGGCGGAGGCCGGAGCGTGAGCACCATCGGGCACTTCGTCGACGGCAAGCGGGTCGCCGGCAGTTCGGAGCGGCGGGCCGACGTCTTCGACCCGGCCACCGGCCGGCGTACCGGTCAGGTGGAGCTGGCCTGCGCCGCGGACGTCGCGCGCGCGGTGGAGGCGGCCGAGCGGGCCGCGCGGGCCTGGCGGGACGCCTCCCTGGCCAAGCGGACGGCGGTGCTGTTCGCGTTCCGGGATCTGGTCAACGCCCGGCGCGACCGGCTCGCCCAGGTGGTCACCGCCGAGCACGGCAAGGTGCTCGCGGACGCCGCCGGCGAGGTGCAGCGCGGCCTGGAGGTGATCGAGTACGCCTGCGGCATCCCCTCGGCGCTGCGCGGCGGCTTCAGCGAGAACGTCTCCACCGAGGTCGACTCGTACAGCCTGCGGCAGCCGCTCGGGGTGGTCGCGGTGATCTCCCCGTTCAACTTCCCGGTGATGGTGCCGCTGTGGTTCGTGCCGGTGGCGGTCGCCTGCGGCAACGCGGTGGTGCTCAAGCCGAGCGAGAAGGACCCCAGCGCGGCGCTGCTGCTGGCCGAGTGGTTCGCCGAGGCGGGCCTGCCCGACGGCGTGCTGAACGTGGTCAACGGCGACAAGGAGGCGGTCGACGCGCTGCTGGACCACCCCGGCGTGAAGGCCGTCTCGTTCGTCGGCTCCACCCCGGTCGCCCGGTACGTGCACCAGCGCGGTTCGCTGGCCGGCAAGCGGGTGCAGGCGCTCGGCGGCGCGAAGAACCACATGGTGGTGCTCCCCGACGCGACCTGGACCTGGCCGCCGACGCGGCGGTCAACGCCGGGTTTGGCTCGGCGGGGGAGCGGTGCATGGCGATCTCCGCGCTGGTCGCGGTGGAGCCGGTCGCCGACGCGCTGGTCGCGAAGATCGCCGAGCGGATGGCCGGCCTGCGCACCGGGGACGGCCGGCGCGGCTGCGACATGGGCCCGCTGGTCACCGCCGCGCACGCGGCGAAGGTCCGCTCCTACGTGGAGTCCGGGATCGCAGCCGGCGCGGTGCCGGTGGCCGACGGCCGGGACGTCACCCCGGACGGCGAGGCCGAGGGCTTCTGGCTGGGCCCGACCCTCTTCGACCACGTCACCCCGCAGATGTCGATCTACACCGACGAGATCTTCGGCCCGGTGCTCAGCGTGGTCCGGGTCGGCTCGTACGACGAGGCGGTCGACCTGGTCAACGCCAACCCGTACGGCAACGGCACGGCGATCTTCACCAACGACGGTGGCGCCGCCCGGCGTTACCAGCACGAGGTGGAGGTCGGCATGGTCGGGATCAACGTGCCGATCCCGGTGCCGATGGCGTACTACTCCTTCGGCGGGTGGAAGGCCTCGCTCTTCGGCGACCTGCACGCGCACGGGGCCGACGGGGTCGCCTTCTTCACCCGGGGCAAGGTGGTCACCAGCCGCTGGCTCGACCCGCGTCACGGCGGGGTCAACCTCGGCTTCCCCACCCAGACCTGAGCAGCCGCAGCAGCCCCGCCCCGGCCAGGTACGCCACCAGCGCCGGGGCGGGCAGCCCAGCGGCTCCGGGGCGGCCTTGCGGGTCAGGCTGTTCAGCAGCAACCCGGCGACCACGCCCGCGTACCCGGCGA
>NZ_JAEVHJ010000098.1:0-21246 GCF_016802855.1 Micromonospora sp. ATA51
GTTGGTGGCTGCCGGTCGCCGCCGGTCGGGCGGTGGTCGTCGACGCCGGGCCCGACCGGCCGGTGTGGACGGCTGCCTGCGCCGGCTCGGCGTACGCGAGGTGCCGCTGCTGGTGGTCAGCCACTTCCACGCCGACCACGTCGGCGGGGTCGCCGGGGTGTTCCGGGGCCGCCGGGTGGCGGGTGTGCTGACCCCACAGTGGTCGGAGCCGGCCTTCGGGGTGTACCAGGTACGCGTCGCCGCGCTGGGCGGTGCGGCGAGCCTGCGTACCGCGCCGGTGGGCTGGAGCTGGCGGGCGGGGGGAGTGGCGCTGGTCGCGCTCGGCCCGCCGTACCCGCTGCGGGGCAGCCGGTCGGATCCCAACAACAACTCGCTGGTGCTGGCCGCCGCCGTGGCCGGAGTGCGGATCCTGCTGCCCGGCGACGCCGAGACCGAGGAGCAGCGGGCGTTGCTGGAGGCGTCGCCGTCCGCCGCCTTCCGGGCCGACGTCCTGAAGGTCGCCCACCACGGCTCGGCGTACCAGGACCCGGAGTTCCTCGACGCGGTCCGGCCCGCCGTCGCGCTGGTGTCGGTGGGTGCCGGGAACGACTACGGGCACCCCAATCCCGGGCTGCTGGCCCGGCTGACCCGCGTCGGTGCCCGCGTCCTGCGGACGGACATCGACGGCGACCTCGCGGTGGTCCGGGACCGGCGTGGACTGGCGGTGGTGGCCCGCGGCACCCGACCCGGGCGGCAGCCGTGACACCCGTGGCGCCCACGCCCGCCGGCTCGCAACAGCCCGCACATCCCGGCGCGAGCCGGCGTGCCTCGACCGGCCGGCGACGATCGGCGGAGTGACCGACCAATGGAGGCGGCTTGTTGCTATAGCGGGTGGATCGGCTTAAATGTCGGGATTCGCGCTGAGTGCGGGCTCTGCCGTCACAGTCGCCGATGAGCAGGCACGATCCGGTCGAGGGCCGTGCGAATATGGGCGACGTGACCCCCGCCAGCCTGCCCCCCATTCTGCTCGTCCTCGGCGACGAGGAGTTGCTCGCCACGCGAGCGGTCAGCGAAGCCGTCGCGACGCGCGCGCCGTCGACCCCGACGTGGACGTCCGGGAGTACCAGGCCAGCGCCGTGGCGGTGGGGGAGATCGCCGAGATGCTCAGCCCGTCGCTCTTCGGCGGCCGGCGGGTGCTCGTGCTGCACGCCGGGCAGGACGCCCGGAAGGACCTGGTCACCGCGCTGCTGGCGTACGCGAAGAACCCCGACCCGGAGGTTCAGCTCGTCGTGCTGCACCTCGGCGGCGCGAAGGGGAAGGCCTTCGCCGACGGGCTGCGCGCGGCCGGTGCGACCGTGGTGCCGGCGGCCAAGCTCAAGGGGCACCGGGAGCGGGTCGCCTTCGTCCGGGACGAGATCCGCCGGGGCGGCGGCCGGTGCACCGACGACGCGGCCGAGGCGCTCATCGCCGCCGTCGGCACCGACATGCGGGAACTGGCTGCCGCCTGCTCGCAGCTCATCGCCGACACCGACGGCCGGATCGGGGCCGACACGGTCGCCCGCTACTACCGCGGCCGGGTCGAGGTGACCGGCTTCACCGTCGCCGACGCGACCATGGTCGGTGACGTGCCTGCCGCGCTGGAGGCGCTGCGCTGGGCGCTGCACGTCGGCGTCGACCCGGTGCCGATCGCCGACGCGCTCGCCGACGGGGTCCGCACGGTGGCCCGGGTGGCCTCCGCCGGGCGGGGCAGCCCGTACCAGCTGGCCAGCAGCCTCGGCATGCCGGCCTGGAAGATCGAGCGGGCGCAGCGGCAGGGACGGGGCTGGACACCCGAGGGCCTGGTGCAGGCGATGCGCGCCGCCGCCGAGTGCAACGCGGCCGTCAAGGGCGGCGCCGACGACCGGGCGTACGCGCTGGAGCGGGCCGTCTTCTCCGTCGCCGCCGCCCGGCAGGGCGGCGCCCGGTGACCCGATCCCCCCGGACGGGCTGGGCGACGGTCCCCACCGACCAGGAGCGGTACCGACCGCTGTACGCCCGGGTCCTCGGGCTGCGGTTCGTCAACCCCGGCGGGGTGCTGTGCTTCCTCTTCTTCGAGGGCTCGATCGCGCTCGCCGTGCTGCTCGCCCTCGCCGAACTGGTCAGCTGGTGGGCGGTGCTGGTGCTGCCGGTCGCCGTGGCGGCGATGGTGAAGCTCAACGACATGGTCGCCGAGGTGGTGGTCCGCACCGCGGCGCTCGTGCCGGAGCAGGAACGGGACCGGTTCCGCCGGCAGATGGAGCCGGTGGTCGGCCGGGCCCGCGTGCCGTCCGCCCCGCGCGCGCTGCCCGGGGTGGTCCTCGCCTCCGACCCGACGCTGCGGGCCGCCCGCCCCGGCGACCAGGTCGCCCGGTACGACGAGGGCGGCACCTGGACCGACCCGGTCCGGCACGACCCGATGCGCTGAGCCGACCGCACCCGGGCGCCGGGGCCCGACGAGGGCGTGCCGGCCGAGAGCCGGACGGTGGCAGCGGGCGCGATCCCAGACGCAGACAGCCGGAAGCCCCGGGTCAGTGCCCGGGGCTTCCGGCAGATCTACCGGCGCTTGTCAGGCCGAGAACGAGGCGATGCGCTTCGCGATCGCCGACTTCCGGTTCGCCGCCTGGTTGGCGTGGATGACGCCCT
Source organism: Micromonospora sp. ATA51 (assembly GCF_016802855.1). Taxonomy (NCBI): domain Bacteria; kingdom Bacillati; phylum Actinomycetota; class Actinomycetes; order Micromonosporales; family Micromonosporaceae; genus Micromonospora; species Micromonospora sp. ATA51. The sequence continues at coordinate 2,641 of NZ_JAEVHJ010000098.1, forward strand.
TGCTGGCAGCCTGGTCCAGCTTGCGGGCGGCGTCACGCATGAGGACGGTGGCCTTCTCGGCGTCACCGGCCTCCGCAGCCTCGTTGAACTTGCGGATGGCGGTCTTCAGCGACGACTTGACCGACTTGTTACGCAGCCGGCGCTTCTCGTTCTGCCGGTTGCGCTTGATCTGGGACTTGATGTTCGCCACGCGACAGCCTCGTCTTGATAGCTCGGTTTGGTCTGCTTCACGCGCGACGAGCATGCGTCATCGCTGCGCGAAGAGCCAGGTTACCAGGTCGGCCGGGACGAGCCAAAACGACTCAGCCCCAGCTCCGCCGGGCGGCCAGCCAGCTGAGCGCCTGGTCGCCGCTCCACCGCTGGTGGGCTCGGATGTGCGGCGACGCGGAGGACGGGCCGGCGGCCGCGTTGGTGAGGAGGTACCCGGACAGTGCGGCCAGGGTCACGTCGAGCGCGTCCGGCGGCGCGCCGGCCGCCGCCGGGTGGGTGGCGAACGCCTCGTCCGCGGCGAGGCCGCTGGCGTACGCGGTGATCAACAGGCCGGCCAGGTCGAACCAGGCCGGCCCGTGACAGAGCCAGTTCCAGTCGCAGATCCAGGCCCGACCGGCGGTGTCGATCAGCACGTTGTCCACCCGCAGGTCGCAGTGGATCAACCCGGTTGGCGAACGGCCCGACCCGGCGGGGGAGGCGTCCGCGTACGCCGGGAGGCGGGACTCCAGCGCGGCCAGCTCGGGCAGCCGCGGCCGGGCCCAGGGCGGCAGCTCCGGCGCCGGCTCCCGGCCGGCGGCAACCTCGCCCCAGCAGAGGATGTCGTCGCGGGCCAGGTCGGCGAGGCGGGGCAGCCCGAGCCTGACCAGCTCCGCCGGTGGTTCGGCGAGGGCGGCCGCGACCTCGGCGTACGCGGCGAGGGTGGCGGTCAGCTCGGCCGGGTCCCAGGGCAGCCGGGGCGGGGCGCCGTCGACGGCGTCGAGGCAGACCGCGTACCAGCCGGCCTCGGTGAGCGCCCACCGTGGCCGGGGGACCGGCAGGCCGGCGGGGAGCCGGGCGAGGACGGCGGCCTCGTGGGCGTACCAGTCGACCAGGTGCCGCTGCGTGGTCAGCGAGGCCGCCTTCAGGAAGGCCCGCGCGCCGTCGGCGGTCTCCAGCACGGCGGCGAAGCCCCGGGTGAATCCGGCGCCGGCCACCGTACCGCGACCGGCGGGCCGCCGAGCCGCCCCGCGACCGCGTCCCGCAGGCCGGCCGGCAGCGCCGCCCAGGCGGGGCGCACGGCGGTGGCGTCGTACGGCACCGGGGGCAGCGAGATCGCGGGCACCCGCCCATGCTGCCCGACGGTGCCCGCCCGGTCGTGCCGGCGGTCGGGTGTCGGTCGGCTCTGCCAGACTGCCAGCCATGCGGACCGACGACTTCTGGCAGCTGATCGACCGGGCCCGGGAGGGCGGCGGGGGAGAGCCCGACGCCATCGCCGCCCGGGCGGTCGCCCTGCTGGCCGAGCGGGACCCGGACGACATCGTCGAGTACGCCCACCACCAGCGGCGGGTGCTCGCGGCGTCCTACCGGGTGGACCTGTGGGGCGCGGCCTATCTGATCAACGGGGGCGCCTCCGGCGACGGCTTCGAGTACTTCCGTGGCTGGCTGATGACCCAGGGCCGGGCGGTGTTCGCCCGGGCGGTCGCCGCCCCCGACTCCCTCGCCGAGCTGCCCCGCGTGCGGGCCGCCGCGCTCAGCGGCGAGGAGTTCGAGTGCGAGGACATGCTCGCGGTGCCCTGGGAGGCGTACCGGAAGGCCACCGCGGCCGACCTGCCGGCGGACCGCGACCCGGTGCCGGTGCCCGATCTGAACGACTTCTGGGACTTCGACGACGACGAGGAGGCGCGTCGCCGGCTGCCCCGGCTCGCCGCCCTCTTCGTCGAGCCGCCGGCGGAGTGACCGATCGGGCCTTCGACGGCAGCCAGGAGTGATCGGACCGCGTCCGGAGCGACGTGGGAGATAGAGGGGGCCGGCGCGTGCCGGCCCCCTCACGTCAGCCGACCAGAACGGACCGCTGTGCCACCGAAGCTCGATCCCGGCGCGAATGCTCCTGGTGCCACCGACCCCGGTCGCATCCGGAACTTCGGCATCATCGCCCACATCGATCACGGGAAGTCGACCCTGGCCGACCGGATGTTGCAGCTCACCGGCGTGGTCGACCCCCGGCAGATGCGTGCCCAGTACCTGGACCGGATGGACATCGAGCGCGAGCGCGGCATCACGATCAAGAGCCAGGCCGTCCGGATGCCGTGGACCATCCGCGAGGGTGAGCGGGCCGGTGAGCACGCGGTGCTCAACATGATCGACACGCCGGGGCACGTCGACTTCACGTACGAGGTGTCCCGGTCGCTGGCCGCCTGCGAGGGAGCCGTGTTGCTGGTCGACGCCGCACAGGGCATCGAGGCGCAGACCCTGGCCAACCTCTACCTGGCGCTCGAGAACGACCTGCGCATCATCCCGGTGCTCAACAAGATCGACCTGCCGGCCGCCCAGCCCGAGAAGTACGCCGAGGAGCTCGCCCACCTGATCGGTGGCGACCCGGCGGACTGCATCAGGGTCTCCGGCAAGACCGGCGAGGGCGTGCCGTACCTGCTGGACGAGATCGTCCGGCAGTTCCAGCCCCCGGTCGGCGACGCCGACGCCCCGGCCCGGGCGATGATCTTCGACTCGGTGTACGACGTCTACCGGGGCGTGGTCACCTACGTCCGGGTGATTGACGGGCGGATCAGCGCGCGCGACCGGATCAAGATGATGTCCACCGCCGCGGTGCACGAGCTGCTGGAGATCGGCGTCATCTCGCCGGAGATGGTGAAGGCCGACGCACTCGGCGTCGGCGAGGTGGGTTACCTGATCACCGGAGTGAAGGACGTCCGCCAGTCCCGGGTGGGTGACACCGTCACCATCAATTCGCGGCCGGCGGCCCAGGCCCTCGGCGGCTACAAGGACCCGAAGCCGATGGTCTACTCGGGCCTCTACCCGATCGACGGGTCGGACTACCCGAACCTGCGCGAGGCGCTGGACAAGCTCAAGCTCAACGATGCCGCGCTCGACTACGAGCCGGAGACGTCGGGGGCGCTGGGCTTCGGCTTCCGCTGCGGCTTCCTCGGCCTGCTGCACCTGGAGATCATCCGGGAGCGGCTGGAGCGCGAGTACAACCTCGATCTGATCTCCACCGCGCCGAACGTGGTCTACCGGGCCATCACCGAGGACGGCCAGGAGATCGTGGTGACCAACCCGAGCGAGTACCCGACCGGCAAGATCGCCGAGGTGTACGAGCCCGTCGTCCGGGCCACCGTGCTCACCCCGAACGACTACGTCGGCGCCGTCATAGAGCTGTGCCAGGGTCGCCGGGGCAGCCTGCTCGGCATGGACTACCTCTCCGCGGACCGGGTGGAGCTGCGCTACACCCTGCCCCTCGCGGAGATCATCTTCGACTTCTTCGACCAGCTCAAGAGCCGCACCAAGGGCTACGCCTCGCTGGACTACGAGCCATCCGGCGAGCAGGCCTCCGAGCTGGTCAAGGTCGACATCCTGCTGCACGGCGAGCCGGTGGACGCGTTCAGCGCGATCGTGCACAAGGACAAGGCGTACAACTACGGCGTCACCATCGCGGCGAAGCTGCGCAACCTGATCCCCCGCCAGCAGTTCGAGGTGCCGATCCAGGCCGCCATCGGCAGCCGCGTGATCGCCCGGGAGACCATCCGGGCGATCCGCAAGGACGTGCTCGCCAAGTGCTACGGCGGTGACATCAGCCGGAAGCGCAAGCTGCTGGAGAAGCAGAAGGAAGGCAAGAAGCGGATGAAGATGGTCGGCCGGGTGGAGGTGCCGCAGGAGGCCTTCATCGCCGCGCTCTCCTCCGACTCCGGGGACGGCAAGGCCCCCGGCAAGAAGTAGCCCCGCTCGCGTCACCCCAGCACGGCCGGCGCCCCGCCGGAGCGACCCGCACCCGGGTCCTCCGCGCGGGGCGCCGCCGTTCGTGGTCGTACCGTCGATGAATTTCTCCCGTCCCGGACGCCGTCGTCGGGTCGGCCGGCACCCGCTCCCACCTGCGGGGTGTCGCCTGCTGCCCGAACCGACGCGCGGCCCGGACATCGACCTTGCACGACGTCCGGCAGATTGACTCGGTTTGGATTTCCGGTCGCTCGGGCACTTAGCGGTCACGACAGGAACCACACGACACCGTGTGAAACTTCTGAAGAAGGAGGGCGACCGTGGAGCTCACCGTGTGGGGCATCATCACCGCCATCGTTGTTGGTCTCATCGTCGGCGCTCTGGGCCGCCTGGTCGTTCCGGGTCGCCAGAACATGCCGATGTGGCTGCACATGCTGATCGGTATCGGCGCCGCGCTGCTCGGTACGGTCATCGCCCGGGCGCTGGGCATCGCCACCGAGACCGCCGGTATCGACTGGCTGGAACTGCTGGTCCAGGTCGTGGTGGCCGCCATCGCCGTGGCCCTGGTGGCCGGCGTGGGTCGTCGCCGCAGCGTCTCCCGCTACTGACCCAGCCTGAACTGCCGAAACGGCGCGACCGGCAGGTCGCGCCCGTTCCGCATTGTGTCCAGGTGCGGCCGCACCGCGAAATATTCCACGGATTCGACCCCCAGGATGCCTTCGTCACCCGAGTCGGTTTGGGTTTTCGGCCGGTCGGGCAATTGGCGGTGACGGCAGGAAACACACGACAGCGTGTGACTCGATTACTGAAGGAGGAGCGACCGTGGAGCTCACCGTCTGGGGCATCATCACCGCGCTCATCGTTGGTCTCATCGTCGGCGCTCTGGGCCGCCTGGTCGTACCGGGCCGTCAGAACATGCCGATGTGGCTGCACATGCTGATCGGCGTCGGCGCCGCGCTGCTCGGCACGATCGTCGCCCGCGCCTCGGGCTTCGCCGACACCGCCGGCATCGACTGGCGGGAGCTGCTGCTGCAGGTCCTGTTCGCCGCCATCGCCGTGGCCCTGGTGGCCGGCGTGGGTCGTCGCCGCAGCGTCTCCCGGTACTGACACACCCTGAATTGCTGAAGCGGCGCCGACCGGAAGGTCGGCGCCCGCGTCGTGCGTGCCGCCCCGGACGCCCGCGACCTGCCGTCCCGGCACGCTTGCCCCCGCCCCCGCCCCCTGCGATACGGTCGCCTCGCCCGGTCCGCACGACTACCCCCTGTCGTAAAGGATTTTTTCCTACTAAGGTGCGGCGCAGAAGGTTAGTGCCAGACGGCGCGAGGGAGATATGGGCGTGAACAGGTGGAAGCGGCTGGCGCCGGTCACCGCCATCGTGGCCTCGGCCGCGATGGTGCTCGCCGGCTGCGGTGGCTCGGGTGACGACGACAAGGCCGCGGACAACAGCAAGCTGACGGTCTGGATAATGGGCGAGGGCGGCGACGCCCAGACCAAGTTCCTCGACGGAGTCGAGGCCGAATTCAAGAAGAAGCACCCCGAGACGGACGTGGTCGTCCAGTACATCCCCTGGCTCGAGGCGCCGAAGAAGTTCCAGGCGGCGCTCGCCGGCGGCGAGGGGCCGGACGTCACCGAGCTCGGCAACACCGAGACCCAGGGCTGGGCGGCGCAGGAGGCCCTCGCCGACGTCACCGACAAGTTCAACGGCTGGTCCGAGGGCAAGGACATCCTTCCCGACCTGGTCAAGAACGCCCAGCTCGACGGCAAGCAGTACGGCGTGCCGTGGTACGCCGGCGTGCGGGCCATCTACTACCGCACCGACTGGTTCGCCGAGGCCGGCGTGCAGCCGCCGACGAGCTGGGACGAGCTGGTCGCCACCGCGAAGGCCGTCCAGGCGAAGAAGCCGGGCACCTACGGCATCGCCCTGCCGGGCAACTCCGAGCTGCCGTTCTACTCCTTCCTCTGGGCCGCCGGCGGCGAGATCGCCACCAAGCAGGGCGACACCTGGAAGTCCGGCTACAACACGCCGGAGGCGCAGAAGGCGGTCAAGTTCTGGACCGACCTGGTGACCGTGCACAAGGTCGCCCCGCCGGCCGCCGCCGGCTGGAACGAGGTCGACGCCCGTACCCAGTTCGCCACCGGCAAGGCGGCGATGGCCTTCGCCGGCAGCTGGCAGGGCGGCGCGATGAAGAAGGACAACCCGGAGATCGAGAAGGTGTGGGGCACGTTCCCCATCCCCGGCCCGGACGGCAAGCCGGCCCCGGCCTTCGCGGGCGGCTCCGACATCGCCCTCTGGAAGGACAGCAAGCGGCAGGCCCTGGCCTGGGACTACCTGACCGTCCTGCTGAGCAAGCAGAAGGACCAGGAGTTCGCCAGCAGCCTCAACTTCTTCCCGGTCTACCAGGATCTGGTCGGCGGCGGCAACTACGCCAACGACAAGGTGATGGCCGCGTTCGCCACCACCATGCAGAACACCAAGCTGACCCCGCTCACCCCGAAGTGGGTCGAGGTCAGCCGGACCAAGACGGTGACCCAGGCGATGAACAGCTCGGTCATCAAGGGTCAGAAGACGGTCGAGAAGGCCACCGCCGACGCGGCCACCGAGATGGAAGGCATCTTGAACAGCAAGTGAGCTTACTGACCAAGAGCGCCGGCGAGGCCGCCGCGTCGACCGCCTGCCGTACCTGCTGCTCCTGCCCTGCCTGCTGATCATCGGGGTGCTGCTGCTCTGGCCCCTCGGCCAGGTGGTGGGCATGTCCTTCTACAAGCTGGACAGCGTCCGGCAGCTGCGCGGGGACCGCGAGTGGCCGTGGGTGGGGTTCCACAACTACGCCCAGATCCTCGGCGACCCGTTCTTCCGTACGGTGCTGCGCAACACGGTGCTCTTCGCCGCGGCCAACGTGGTGCTGACGATGATCCTCGGCACCCTGGTCGGGCTGCTGCTCAACCGGCTCGGCAAGCGGATGGCCACCTTCGTCGCCAGCTGCGTGATGCTGGCCTGGGCCACCCCGGCGCTGACCGGCACCATCGTCTGGAAGTGGATCTTCGACGACACCAGTGGCCTGGTCACCTGGCTGTTCAACAAGCTTCCCGACGGGCTCTCCACCGCCCTCTTCGGGCGCAGCGACTGGACCGGCTACGGCTGGTTCAACGATCCGCTGCTGTTCTTCTCGATCCTGACCCTGGTGGTGGTCTGGCACTCGTTCCCGTTCATCGCGGTCAGCGTGCTGGCCGGGCTGAAGAGCGTGCCGAGCGAGCTGCAGGAGGCCGCCCGGGTGGACGGGGCCGGGCCGTGGCGGGTCTTCTGGTCGGTCACCTTCCCGACCCTGCGACCGGTCTTCGGCATCCTGGTGGTGCTCTCCACGATCTGGGACTTCAAGGTGTTCACCCAGCAGTTCGTGCTGGCCGGCGGCACCCAGGACCGGTCGACGTTCATGCTCTCCATCTACTCGTACGCGGAGGCGTTCTCACCGCCGCCCAAGTACGGCCTCGGGGCGGCGATCGCCGTCATCCTCACCCTGATCCTGCTCGTGGTGACCGGTGTCTACGTCCGGATGGTGCTCCGGCAGGAGGACGAGTCGTGAAGAAGTTCGCCCTCAACGGCGCCGGCCTGCTGGTCGCGCTCTTCGCGGCCTTCCCGGTCTACTGGATGATCGCCACCTCGCTGAAGCCGAACCGGGAGATCTTCTCGGCCACGCCGCGCCCGGTGCCGGCGGAGCCCACCCTGGAGCACTACCGGGAGATCCTCACCGGCAACCTGATCCCGGGCGTGACCTTCGCCGACTTCTTCCTCAACAGCGCCCTGGTCGCGCTGGCGACGGTGCTGCTCAGCGGCCTGGTCGCGCTGCTCGCGGCGACCGCGGTGGCCCGGTTCCGGTTCCGGCTGCGCACCACGTTCCTGATCCTGCTGCTGGTGGTCCAGATGATCCCGCTGGAAGCGCTGGTCATCCCGCTCTTCCTGATGATCCAGCGGCTCGGGCTCTACAACACGCTGCCCAGCCTGATCCTCACCTACCTCGGCTTCTCGCTGCCGTTCGCCGTGTGGATGCTGCGCGGCTTCGTGGCGGCGGTGCCCAAGGAACTGGAGGAGGCCGCGGCCATCGACGGCGCGAGCCGGGCCCAGACCTTCCGGCGGATCCTTTTCCCGCTGGTCGCCCCGGGGCTGGTCGCCACCAGCATCTTCTCCTTCATCACCGCGTGGAACGAGCTGATCTTCGCGCTGACCTTCATCAACGACCAGGACAGGTACACCCTGCCGGTGGCGATGACCTTCTTCTTCGGGCGGGACGACACCGCCTGGGGGTCGGTCATGGCCGCCTCGACGCTGTTCACCCTGCCGGTGATCGTCTTCTTCCTGCTGGTGCAGCGCCGGATGGTCTCCGGCCTGGTGGCCGCGCCGTCAAGGGCTGATCACCGGCTGTCCCGCCGATCCGCGCCCGACTAGGCTCACCGCCATGACGGGCAGGCTGGCGGCGGTGAACCTCGGCGTGGTCACCGAGGCGGAGTGGGCGGGCGACCCGAGCGGTCGCAGCGGCATCGACAAGCGGCCGGTCGACGGTCCGGTGCTGCTGCGGGTCGACGGGGTGGCCGGCGACTTCATCGGCGAGCGGGCCCACCACGGCGGGCCCGACCAGGCCGTCTACGCCTACGCCGAGGAGGACGCCGACTGGTGGGCGGCCGAGCTGGGCCGGGGCATCCGGCCCGGCGGCTTCGGCGAGAACCTGACCACGTACGCGGTGGACGTCACCGGGGCGGTCATCGGCGAGCAGTGGGCCATCGGCGACGCACTGCTCCAGGTCACCAAGCCCCGCACGCCGTGCACCACCTTCGCCGGCTTCTGGGGGATGCCCGACCTGATCAAGCGGTTCACCGCGCGGGCCGCGCCCGGGGCGTACCTGCGGGTGCTGCGGGAGGGTGAGGTCGGCGCCGGCGACCCGGTCGAGGTGGTGGCGCGCCCGGCGCACGGGGTGACGATCGGCGAGGTGTTCCGGGCGACGAGCCTGGAGCCGGCGCTGCTGCCCCGGCTGCTGGACGCCCCGGAGCTGCCCGAGCGATCCGGGAGAAGGCCCGCCGCCGGCTCTCCGGCAGCCGCCCCTGACCGTGGCCGGTTGGCCGGCCTACGTGTCGGCGAAGACCTCCGCCAGCACCTGGGTCGGGGTCGCCCGCCCGTCGGCCACCTTGGTCCAGGTCCCCTGCTCGGCGGTCCACTCCAGGCCGCCGAAGCGGACCCGCTTCACGCCGTGGTCGTCGGCGTGCGACACCAGCCAGTGGGCGTACCGCCAGCCGTTGCGGCTGTCCGTCGCCGACACCGCCAGGCCGGTCAGGTCGGTCGGGGAGGCCACGCCCGGCAACCCCCAGTCGAGGGTCAGCCCCTGGATCAGCGCGGCCGCGGCGGCCTGGCCGCGCATCGCCGGCGTCGGCCCGACCGTGCAGGCCACCGCGCCGGTCGCATGGCCGAGCAGCGCGCGGGTGAGGACCTGCGACTCGTCCGCCCACTTCTGGTACGCCTCGGGATAGGCCGACCGCTGCACCCGCTGGGCGGCCTCGGTGACCCGCAGCTCCTCCCAGCCCTTGACCTTCTTCAGCGCCGCGTAGAACCGGTCCGCCGCGTAGCGCGGGTCCTGGATCTGCTCGGCGGTGCCCCAGCCCTGGCTCGGGCGCTGCTGGAACAGGCCGAGCGAGTCCCGGTCGCCGTGGGCGAGGTTCTTCAGGTGCGACTCCTGGTACGCCGTCGCCAGCGCCACCACCACGGCCCGCTCGGGCATCCGGCGCTGTGCGCCGATTGCCGCGATGGTGGCCGCGTTGGCCATCTGGTCGGCGCCGAGCACGACCCGGCCGTCGGCCTGGACGGTGCAGGTGCGGCTGGCCGCCGGGAGGCGGAGCTGGGGCGCGACGTGCCGGGCCACGAACCAGATCCCGAGGAGGGCGACGACCGCCACCACCACACCGGCTGCCCCGATTGCCCGAGTTCGCACCCGCACCTCCTGTTCGACAGTCCGCCAAGCGTACGTCCCCCGGAGCGCCGCCCGGGTCGTCCGACCGGTTGCCTCCCGTTCCGTCACCACTCGGCCACCGCGAGCGTCCGTGGTCAGCCGGCGGCGTTCCCGGTCGGCACCCAGGCCGCGTCCCTTTTCTCGCGGAAGGCGAGAACGCCCTCCCGGCCCTCGTCGGAGAGGAAGTACCCGGTGGAGAGGGCGGCCAACTCGGCGATCTCGGCGCGCAGGTCGGTGGGGGCCGGCCGGCGCAGCAGCTCCTTGGCGCCCGCCAGGGCCCGCGGCGCGCCCCGGACCAGCGAGTCGCAGTAACGGGCCACCGCCGCGTCCAGCCCGGCCGCCGGCACGGCCGCGGTGACCAGACCGATCTCGGCGGCCCGGCGGCGTCGAAGGTGTCCCCCGTCAGGTACAGCTCGGCGGCGGCCCGGGGATTCAGCCGGGGCAGCACGGTGGCCGAGATGACCGCCGGGATCACCCCGATCCGCACCTCGGTGAAGGCGAAGGTCGCCTCCTCGGCGCAGACCGCCAGGTCGGCCGCCGCGATCAGGCCCAGCCCGCCGGCCCGCGCCGGCCCGGCCACCTTCGCCAGCACCGGCTTCGGGCACTCCCGCACCGCCACCAGCACGTCGCCGAGCATCCCGGCCGGCACCGTCCCGCTGGCGTACGCGGCGGCGGTCTCCTTCAGGTCCGCGCCGGAGCAGAAGACCGGGCCGGTGTGGTCCAGCACGATCGCCCGGACCGCGTCGTCGGCGACCGCCGCGGCCAGCCCGGCCAGCAGCCCGGTCATCAGCGGGGTGGAGAGCGCGTTGCGGTTGTGCGGGCTGTCCAGGGTGAGGGTGGTCACCCCACGGGCCGTGGCGACCCGCACGAGAGCGTCCGGAGAGGTCATGCCGGGCACACTAGTTGCCATGCCCGGCGCTCTTCCAGAAGGTGAATCCGTCCCGCGTGACGGGTCGCTGCCCGCCGCCGCCACCCGCGCGGTCGGCGCGCGCGGTTTCGGCGTGTACGTGCACGTCCCGTTCTGCGCCAGCCGCTGCGGCTACTGCGACTTCAACACGTACACGGCGGCCGAGCTGGGCGGCGGGGCCAGCCGCGAGTCGTACGCCGACACCGTGCTGGCCGAGCTGGCCCTCGCGGGCCGGGTGTTCGGTGACACGCCGCCGCGACGGGTCGACACCGTCTTCGTCGGCGGCGGCACGCCGACCCTGCTCCCCGCCGACGACCTGGCCCGCATTCTGGCGGGGATCGACCGCACCTGGGGGCTCGCCGCCGACGCCGAGGTGACCACCGAGGCCAACCCCGAGTCGGTCACGCCGGAGTCGCTGAAGACGCTGCGGGCCGCCGGCTACACCCGGATCTCGCTGGGCATGCAGTCCGCCGCGCCGGGCGTGCTGGCGATCCTGGACCGCAAGCACAGCGCCGGGCGGGCCACCACCGCCGCCCTCGAGGCGCGCGACGCCGGGTTCGACCACGTGAACCTGGACCTGATCTACGGCACGCCGGGGGAGCGCGCCGAGGACTTCGCCGCCTCGCTGGAGCAGGTCGTCGCGGCCGGGGTCGACCACGTCAGCGCGTACGCCCTGATCGTGGAGGACGGCACCCGGCTGGCCGCGCGGATGCGGCGCGGCGAGCTGCCGTACCCGAGCGACGACGTGGCGGCGGACCGCTACCTGGCCGCGGAGGCGCCCTCGACGCGGCCGGTTTCTCCTGGTACGAGGTGTCCAACTGGACCCGCTCGGCGGCGGCCCGGTGCCGGCACAACCTGCTCTACTGGACCGGCGCCGACTGGTGGGGCCTCGGACCGGGGGCGCACAGCCACGTCGGCGGGGTGCGCTGGTGGAACGTCAAGCACCCGACGACGTACGCCGAGCGGCTCGCCGCCGGGGGGTCGCCGGGCCTGGCCCGGGAGGTGCTCACGCCCGACGAGGCGCACATGGAGGACGTCATGCTGCGGCTGCGGCTCGCCTCCGGGCTGCCGCTGGACGTGCTGGACGACGCGGGGCGGGCCGGGGCGGAGCGGGCCCTGGCCGGCGGGCTGCTGGCCGCGCCGGAGTACGCGGCCGGCCGGGCGGTGCTCACGCTGCGCGGCCGGCTGCTGGCTGACGCGGTGGTCCGCGACCTGCTGCCCTGACCGCCGATCGCCCGGCCGACCCGCGGGCCGGCCGGCGGGGCGTCACTTGACCAGGCTGATGCTCATCGGATAGCGGTAGAGCTGGCCCTCGTTGGCCTTGACGCCGGCGAGGATGCCGAACAGGACGCCGATGATGACCGCCGCGCCGACCGCGAGGAACCCGATCACGATGCAGGCCAGGACCCAGCCGACCAGGCCGACGATCGACCAGAGCAGCTGGAAGTTGAGCGCCGCGACCGCGTGCTGACGCACCGTCGGCGACTGGTTTCCCCGGGCCAGCATGGCGACCAGCGGCGGGAGCCAGCCCAGCACGCCGCCGCTGACGAACATCGCCGCCGCGCCGCCGAAGTGCGCGACCAGCGCCCAGGTCTTGTCCTCGTTGTTGGCCCAGCCGCCGCTGGCGCCGTACGCGCCGCCGGTCGGATAGCCGCCGCCCGGCGGCGGATAGCCGCCCGGAGGTGGGTAGCCACCCGACGGCGGCTGGCCGCCGGAGGGCGGGGGATAGCCACCGGGCGGGGGATAGCCGCCCGCGCCCGGCGCCCCGGACAGTGGTGCGGTGGGTGGCTCGTCCGCCGACGAGCCGTACGGTGCCGACGGCGGGGTCGGGTCCGGCGGCTGAGCGCCGGCGTCCCCCGCTCCGGGAGGGCGAGGTGGTTCAGTCATGGACGTCACGGTAGGGGTTGCCCGCAAGGCGCACCAGAGCGAGATCGCCCGGGATGTCCGGCTGAACGGCTCTGGCGCCGTGCTGGGTGGCGGGCCGGACCCCCGTGGTCCGTCGCTGATCATCGCGTCAGGGGTGGCGCCGACGTAGACTGGCACTCGCTACAGTCGAGTGCCAGGTGCCCGGCCCGCCCCGGACCACCGGCGGGTCGAGGTGCTTCAGGAGGTGGGGAGATGGGTCTCGACGACCGCAAGCTCGCCGTGCTGCGCGCGATCGTCGAGGACTACGTCGCCACGCAGGAGCCGGTCGGCAGCAAGGCCCTCGTCGAGCGACACCAGCTGGGCGTCTCCCCGGCGACGGTGCGCAACGACATGGCGGTGCTGGAGGAGGAGGGCTACATCCGGCAGCCGCACACCAGCGCGGGCCGGGTGCCCACCGACCGCGGCTACCGGCTCTTCGTCGACCGGCTCTCCCGGGTCAAGCCGCTCAGCCCGGCCGAGCGCCGGGCCATCGAGCGCTTCCTGGTCGGCGCGGTCGACCTGGACGACGTGGTGCACCGCACGGTCCGGCTGCTGGCCCAGCTGACCCGCCAGGTCGCCGTGGTGCAGTACCCGAGCCTGGCCCGCTCCTCGGTGCGCCACCTGGAGCTGGTGCCGATCTCCACCACCCGGCTGATGCTGGTCATGATCGCCGATACCGGGCGGGTCGAGCAGCGGCTGGTCGAGCTGCCCGCGCCGATCGCCGCCGACGACGTCATCGACCTGCGCCGGCTGGTCAACGAGAAGCTGGTCGGCAGCCGGCTCTCGGAGACCCCGCCGCTGGTCCAGGCGCTGGTCGAGGAGTCGGCCCCGCACCTGCGGGGTGCCATGACCACGCTCTCCACCGTGCTGCTGGAGACGCTGGTGGAGCGGCACGAGGAGCGGATCGCGCTGGCCGGGACGGCCAACCTCACCCGCGGTGGACTGCTCGACTTCCAGGGCTCGCTGCGCCCCATCCTTGAGGCGCTCGAGGAGGAGGTCGTGCTGCTCAAGCTGATCGGCGAGGCCGAGCCCAGCACCACCCGGGTGCTGATCGGCGACGAGAACGAGATCGACAACCTGCGCGCCGCCTCGGTGGTGAGCACCGGGTACGGACCGGGGGCGACCATCGTCGGTGGCCTCGGGGTGCTCGGGCCCACCCGGATGGACTACCCCGGCACCATCGCCACGGTGCGGGCCGTGGCACGCTACGTGGGCGAGCTGCTGGCCCAGAACTGACCAGTAAGGGCCGACGGCCGGCTCCGGCCGCCGACCGGCGCAACGCGAGACGAACATGAGGACACGGAACGCAGTGGCCAGGGACTACTACGGCATTCTCGGCGTGAGCCGGGAGGCCTCCGACGACGAGATCAAGCGCGCCTACCGCAAGCTGGCGCGGCAGTTCCACCCGGACGTCAATCCGGACCCGGAGGCACAGGAGAAGTTCAAGGACATCAACGCCGCGTACGAGGTCCTCTCGGACGACCGGAAACGGCAGATCGTCGACCTGGGCGGCGACCCGCTCGCGCCGGGCGGCGGGGGCGCCGGCGGTCCGGGTGGTCCCGGCGGGGCCGGCCCGTTCGTCGGCTTCCAGGACATCATGGACGCCTTCTTCGGCGGCGCCGCGGGCGGCGCCCGGGGGGCCGCGCCCGCGGACCCGGCCGGGCGCGGACGCGATCCTGCGGCTGGAGCTGGACCTGCACGAGACCGCGTTCGGCGTCGAGGCGCCGATCACCGTCGACACCGCCGTGCTCTGCACCACCTGCTCCGGCGCCGGCACCGCGGCCGGCACCCACCTGGCCACCTGCGAGGCGTGCGGCGGCCGGGGCGAGGTGCAGTCGGTGCAGCGGACCTTCCTTGGCCAGGTGGTCTCCGCCCGGCCGTGCACCGTCTGCCAGGGCTACGGCACCACCATCCCGCACCCCTGCCCGACCTGCGCCGGCGACGGCCGGGTGCGGACCCGCCGCTCGCTGACCGTCAAGATCCCGGCCGGGGTCGAGGACGGCATGCGGATCCGGCTGGCCCAGCAGGGCGAGGTCGGCCCGGGCGGCGGCACCGCCGGCGACCTGTACGTGGAGATCCGCGAGCGGCCGCACGACGTCTACTCCCGCAAGGGCGACGACCTGCACTGCCGGGTCACCGTGCCGATGACCGCCGCCGCGCTCGGCACCCGGCTGACCATCAAGACGCTGGACAGCGAGGAGACGGTCGACGTCAAGGCGGGCACCCAGCCGGGCAGCACGCTGCGGCTGCGCGCCCGGGGCGTGCCGCACCTGCGCGGCACCGGCCGCGGCGACCTCTACGTCCACCTGGACGTGCGGACGCCGACCAAGCTCGACGCCGACCAGGAGCGGATGCTGCGCGACTTCGCCAAGACCCGGGGCGAGGAGGTTGCCGAGCTGACCAAGCAGGGCGGCTTCTTCTCCCGGATGCGCGACGCCTTCAACGGGCACGCCTGACGTGTCCGCCCCGCTGTTCCTGGTGGAGGCGCTGCCCACCGGTGACGCACTGACGCTGGACGGCCCCGAGGGGCACCACGCCGCGAACGTACAGCGGCTGCGGGTCGGCGAGGAACTGCTGCTGGCCGACGGTCGGGGTGGCACGGCCGCCGCGGTGGTCACCGCCGTCGGCAGGGGCACCCTCGACCTCCAGGTCACCTCCCGGGGGTACACCGACGCGTCCGTCCCGCGTGTCGTGGTGGTACAGGGCATCGCCAAGGGCGACCGGGGTGAGCTGGCCGTGCAGGCGATGACCGAGGTCGGGGTCGACGAGATCGTGCCCTGGGCGGCGTCCCGCTCGGTGGCCCAGTGGCGCGGCGACCGGGGCGTACGGGCCCGGGAGAAGTGGGCGGCGACCGCCCGGGAGGCGGCCAAGCAGGCCCGCCGGGCCTGGCTGCCGGTGGTGGCCGGGTCCCCGGACGAGTCCACCCAGACGGTCGTCCGGCGGATCGCCGGGGCGGCCGGCGCGTTCGTGCTGCACGAGGAGGCCGAGGAGCGGCTGACCACCGCCGACCTGCCCGCCACGGGCGAGATCGTGCTGGTGGTCGGCCCGGAGGGCGGCATCGCCCCGGCCGAGCTGTCGGCCTTCCGCGAGGCCGGCGCCCGCCCGGTCCGGCTCGGGCCGTCGGTGCTGCGCACCTCCACGGCCGGCGTGGCGGCCCTCGCCGTCCTCGCCACCCGCCTCGCGCGCTGGTGACCCGCGCGTCCGCAGCCGGCTTGCCGTCCGCGTGATGAGCTTCGCCGTCTCCGCCCTTCCCGCCGTCTCCGCCGGTCGCTGGCTGAAGATCCACACGATGTTCCGGAAACTACGGTGTGTCCGGCGCACGTGATGCCGCCGTCTCCCGCAACTCGCGTGAGTCGCCCCGCCCGCCAGAGGAGTTCCAGCACGCCCTTTGCTCTGCTGCAGCCCACGCAACACTCACGGCCCGGGAGTGTTGCGTGGGCTGCAGCAGAGCAAAGCGTGCGTAGGGAATGTCCGCGCCCGCATCGAGCGCTCGCATCGAGCACCGGGCATCGAGCACCGGGCCTTGAGTGCAAAGCCCTGAGTGCCGCGCCTCAAGTGCCGGGCGTCGAGTGCCGGGCCGCGAGCGGCGGGGTCAGGTGCGCAGGTAGGAGGCGCCGTTGAGGTCGACGATGGTGCCGGAGGCCCACTCCGCCTCGGGACTGGCCAGCCAGTGGACGGCGGCGGCGATCTCCTCGGGGCGGGCGACCCGGTTGAACGGGCTCTGGGCGCGGATGGCGGCACCGTTCTCGCCGGTGAGGTGTTCGGTGGTCATGTCCGTCTCGACGAAGCCGGGGGCCACGGTCGCCACCGCGATGCCGTACGGGGCGAGGGCCAGGGCCAGCGACTGACCGAGCGCGTTCAGCCCCGCCTTGCTCGCCCCGTACGCGGGCTGCTGCGGCTCGCCCCGGAACGCGCCGCGGGAGGAGACGTTGACGATCCGCCCGCCCCGCTCCCGCATGTGCTGGGCGGCGCACCAGGTCACGTTGGCGGCCCCGGTCAGGTTGGTCTCCAGCACCAGCCGCCACTGCTGGCGCCACTGCTCATAGGTGTTGCCGAAGACCGGGTGCGGCAGGTCCGCGGCCCGTACACGCCGGCGTTGTTGACCAGGACGTCCAGCCCGCCGAGCCGCTCCGCCGCCTCGTCCACCATCGCCCGGACCGCGTCCGGGTCGGCCAGGTCGGCGCGGACCACCACGTGGCCGTCGCCGGCAGTTCGTCGCGCAGCTGCTCGGCCAGCTCCGCCGAGTCCCGGTGGTGGATCGCCACCCGGTCCCCGCCCGCCGCGAACGCCCGCGCCACCGCGCGGCCGATGCCGCGCGAGGCCCCCGTCACCAGTACCGCCCGAGAAGTCACGCCGGACATCATGCCCGGCGCGGCCGGTGGCGGCGCGGCGGGTCCGGGCAGCGCTTAGCATGCCCGGATGGGAACCGACTGCCTGTTCTGCCGGATCGTCGCCGGGGAGATCCCGGCCACCATCGTGCGGGAGACCGCCACCACCCTCGCCTTCCGGGACATCGACCCCAAGGCGCCCGTCCACGTGCTGGTCATCCCGAAGGAGCACTACGCGGACGTGGCCACCCTCGCCCAGGGCGACCCGGGCCTGGCCGGTGAGGTGCTGGCCACGGCCGCCGTGGTGGCCGAGGAGGAGGGGCTGCTCGCGGACGGCTTCCGGCTGATGTTCAACACCGGGTCGTACGCCGGCCAGGAGGTCTTCCACGCGCACGCGCACCTGTTCGGCGGCGCCCCGCTCGGCCCGATGCTCGCCCGCTGAGGGCTCCACGGCGGCCCGCTCCTTACACTGCTGGCATGATCACCGTGAACGACCGGCTGGAACGGATGGTGCGGCAGGCGCAGGCCCGGGGCCGGGTGCCGGCGATCTCGGCCGCCCTGCACCGGGCCGATCGCCCGCTCTGGAGCTGCGCGGTGGGCGACACGGGCAACGACACGCCGGTCGGCCCGGAGTCGGTGTTCCGGATCGGCTCGGTCACCAAGACCTTCACCTCGGTGCTGGTCATGCAGTGCCGGGACGACGGCCTGCTGGACCTGGACGACCCGATCGGCCGGCACCTCGACCTGCCGGCGCACGGCGAGCTGACGGTACGCCGGCTGCTGTCGCACACCGCGGGCCTGCAACGCGAGCCGTACGGCGACGTCTGGGACTCGCTGCGCGCGCCCGGCGTGGACGAGCTGCTCGCCGACCTGGCCCGGGTCGAGCGGGTGCTGCCGACCGGCCGGCGCTACCACTACTCCAACCTCGGCATGGCGCTCCTCGGCGAGCTGGTCGGCCGGCTGCGCGGCGGCACCTGGGCGGAGGTGCTGGCCGAGCGGGTGCTCGTCCCCCTGGGGCTGACCGCCACCGGCCCGACGCCCGGCGACCGGGCCGCGACCGGGTTCCTGGTCGACGCGTACTCCGACGAGGCCCACCCCGAGCCGCCGACCGACTTCGGGGCGGTGGCCCCGGCCGCCCAGCTGTGGAGCACGGCCCCGGACATGGCCCGCTGGGCGGCCTTCCTCGCCGACCCCGCCGCGCTCGATTCGACCGGCGCGGTGCTCGCCCCGGCCACCCTCGATGAGATGCGCTGGCCGCTCACCACCACCGATGAGACGCTCTGGGTGGCCGGTTTCGGGCTCGGCCTGATCCTGGTGCCGCAGCCGCAGCGCGTGTTGCACGTGGGGCACGACGGGGCCATGCCCGGTTTCCTGGCCGCCGTCTACGGCCGCCGCGGCGGCGAGGGCACCGCGGGCGCGATGGGCTGCGCGGTGCTCGGCTCCTCCGGCACCGGCGTGGCGGTCTTCGACCTGCCGCACCAGTTGCTCGCCGCCGCGGCCGAGCACGACCCGGCGGACGTCGAGCTGCTCGGGGTGGACGAGCGCCGCCCCGGCGTCC
>NZ_JAEVHJ010000099.1:0-21207 GCF_016802855.1 Micromonospora sp. ATA51
GGTTAGGGGTGGGTTAGTTCCTTGGCTGAGGAGTTCGGCGATCTGGGCGGTGTTCAGGGCGGCGCCCTTGCGGAGGTTGTCGCCCGTCACGAAGAGGTCGAGCGCTCGCGGGTCGTCGGACGGCGCGGCGGATGCGGCCGACCCAGGACGGGTCGTGCCGACGGCGTCGATCGGCATCGGGAACTCGCCCGCGGCGGGGTCGTCGACCAGGATCACCCCGGGCGCGTTGCGCAGCGCCTCGCGGGCGCCCTCGGCGTCCACCTCGGTGGCGAACACCGCGTGCACGGCCACCGAGTGGCCGGTCACCACGGGCACCCGTACGCAGGTGGCCGAGACCTTCAGGTCGGGCAGCCCGAGGATCTTGCGCGACTCGTTGCGCATCTTCATCTCCTCGGACGACCAGCCGCCGTCGGCGAGCGAGCCGGCCCAGGGGACCACGTTGAGCGCCAGCGGGGCCGGAAACGGCCCCAGCTCGTCGCCGACCGCCTGCCGTACGTCACCGGGCCGCGAGCCGAGCACCCGGTCCCCGGCGATCTTGCCGAGCTGGGCGTGCAGCGTGTCCACGCCGGCCTGCCCCGCCCCGGAGACCGCCTGGTACGAGGCGAGCACCAGCTCGCGCAGGCCGTACTCGCGGTGCAGCGGCGCGATCGCCACGATCATCGCCAGGGTGGTGCAGTTGGCGTTGGCGATGATCCCCTTGGGCCGGTTGCGCACCTGCTCCGGGTTGATCTCCGGGACCACCAGCGGCACGTCCCGGTCCATCCGGAACGCGCCGGAGTTGTCCACCGCCACCGCGCCCCGGCTCACCGCGACCGGCGCCCACTCGGCGGAGACCTCGTCGGGCACGTCGAACATGGCCACGTCGACGCCGTCGAACGCCTCGGGCGTGAGGGCCTGGACGGTCAGCTGCTCGCCGCGGCACTGCACCTGCCGGCCCACCGAGCGCTCGGAGGCGAGCAGCCGGATCTCTCCCCAGACGTTGCGCCGGGAGGAGAGCAGCTGGCACATGACCGTGCCGACCGCGCCGGTCGCCCCGACCACGGCGAGGGTGGGCAGCGAGGTCATCGGGTTACCGCCCGGTGCCCGCGTAGACCACGGCCTCGGCGTCGCCGCCCAGCTCGAAGGCGTCGTGGATGGCCCGGACCGCCTTGTCGAGGTCGGTGTCGCGGCAGACCACGGAGACCCGGATCTCGGACGTGGAGATCATCTCGATGTTGACCCCGGCCCCGCCGAGCGCGGCGAAGAAGCCGGCCGCGACGCCGGGGTGGGACCGCATGCCGGCGCCGATCAGGGAGACCTTGCCGACGTGGTCGTCGTAGAGGAGGCCCTTGAACTTGACCGCCTCCTGGATCTTGCTGAGCGCGGCCATCGCGGTCGGGCCGTCGGTCTTGGGCAGGGTGAACGAGATGTCCGTGCGGCCGGTGCCCTCGGTGGAGACGTTCTGCACGATCATGTCGATGTTGATCTCGGCACCCGCGACGGTGTCGAAGATCTTCGCCGCGGCGCCCGGCTCGTCGGGCACCCCGACGATGGTGATCTTCGCTTCGCTGCGGTCGTGGGCGACCCCGGTGATCAGTGCCTGTTCCACAGGAAGGTCCTCCATCGATCCGGTGACCATCGTGCCGGTGTTGGTCGAGTATGACGAACGGACGTGGATCGGCAACCCCGCGCGCCGGGCGTACTCGACGCTGCGCAGGTGCAGCACCTTGGCGCCGCAGGCGGCCAGCTCCAGCATCTCCTCGTACGTGATGTGCTTGATGTGCCGGGCGTTCGGCACGATCCGCGGGTCGGCGCTGAAGATGCCGTCCACGTCGGTGTAGATCTCGCAGACGTCCGCGTCGAGCGCGGCGGCGAGCGCCACGGCGGTGGTGTCCGACCCACCCCGGCCGAGCGTGGTGACGTCCTTGGTGTCCTGCGAGACGCCCTGGAAGCCGGCCACGATGACCACCGCGCCCTCGTCCAGCGCGCCCTTGAGGCGGCCCGGCGTGACGTCGATGATCCGGGCCCTGCCGTGCACCGAGGTGGTGATCACGCCGGCCTGCGAGCCGGTGAACGAGCGGGCCTCGTACCCCAGGTTGTGGATGGCCATGGCGAGCAGCGCCATGGAGATCCGCTCCCCGGCGGTGAGCAGCATGTCCAGCTCGCGGCCGGGCGGCAGCGGGCTGACCTGGTTGGCCAGGTCGAGCAGCTCGTCGGTGGTGTCCCCCATCGCGGAGACCACCACGACCACGTCGTCGCCGGCCTTGCGGGCGGCCACGATGCGCTCGGCCACCCGCTTGATCCGCTCGGCATTGGCGACGGAGGACCCGCCGTACTTCTGCACCACGAGTGCCACGACGGTGCACTCCCTCCCAGCGACCCTGAGCGTGCCGACGCCGCCGGGATCCGGTCCGGCGGCGCGTGTCAGACCTCATCAGCCTATCGGGCGGCACGAGCCGCCGGGTCGGGTGATCCCACCATCCGGCCCGGTGAGGGCCGGCTCACCAGGGCGGGAACCGCCGGCGAGAGGGCGGCGCGACACGCCGTACGCCGGGCTCCCGGCACCCGTCCCCGCACCGCAGAATGTCCCGGTGCACGCTCACCTCCGCGCGGCCCGGCGACTGACCGGCGTCGTGGCGATCACTCTGCCGGCGCTCCTCGCCGCCTGCACCGCCGACCAGCCGACACCGGCCCCGCTCACCACCGCCGACCCGGTGCCGGCGGGGGTGGACGCGACGCGCGACGAGTTGGCCGCACTGGCGGCCGCCGCGCAGGACCGCCACCTCACCGCGCAGTACGCGTACGTCACGGCCGACGCCCCGGCACGCACGGTCGTGGTGACCAGCGCGAACGACGGCACCTGGCGGGTCGACGTGCCGGCGTGGGGACTGGGCGGCACGGTGGACGTCTCGCTCGCCGCCACCACGGACGGGCTCTTCCAGTGCGCCCTGCCGTCGGCGGCCGGCCCGAGCCGGCCAGCTGCGTACGCCTCGGCGACCCCGACGACGCCGTGCCCCGGCGGCTCGATCCCCGGGTGCAGCACCCGTTCACCGACTGGCTGGAGGTGCTCACCGACCGGCGGGCCCCGCTCGCGGTCTCCCCCGCCACGACGCCGACCGGGGCCACCGGTCAGTGCTACTCGGTCGAGTCGACCTCCGCCTCGCTGAACGCCCCGCTGGACGTGGGCATCTACTGCTACCGGCCGGACGGGACGCCGACCGCGGTACGCGCCGACTTCGGCACCCTCAGGCTGGCCGGCGAGCCCGGTCCGCGCCGGCCACCGTGCAACTCGCTGGGCCGGTGGTGGACGGCGACGCGGTCGGTCGCGCCGGGTCGTCCCCGTCCGACACCCCGAGCGCGGGAACGCCCTGACCCTGGGTGACGTTACGGGTGCTTTTCGCCACATCCGGCCGCCCTACCTCGAGGGGCGAATCGCCCATAGGGGACTCTTTTCCCATGGCCGACCTCACCCCGCTGCTCGCCTTCCGCTGGAGCCCCCGGTCCTTCGATCCGGACGCCGAGCTGGCCGGCGACGAGGCGTCCTCGCTGCTCGAGGCCGCCCGCTGGGCCCCCTCGGCGGGCAACGCGCAGCCCTGGCGGTTCGCCCTCGGACACCGGCAGGACGAGACCTGGAAGCGGATCCTCGTCAGCCTGGCGGCCGGCGACCAGCACTGGGTCCGGCACGCCTCCGCGCTGGTGGTCGGCGCGCACACCGGCGGCGACGCCGAACGGGCCGCGTACGACCTGGGTCAGGCGATCGCCCACCTGACCGTGCAGGCCACCGCGCTCGGTCTGCACGTGCACCAGCTCACCCGGTTCGACCGGGCCGGCCTCGCCGCCGAGCTGGACCTGTCACCCGAGGTCCGCCCCGTGGTGGTGGCCGCCGTCGGGCGACTCGGCGACCCGCTCGCCCTGCCCGAGGAGCTGCGCCGCCAGGAGACCGGCCTGCGCCACCGCCACCCGCTCCCCACCCTCCTCCTGCGCTGACCGGCGCCCAGCGCCCGGCGGCCCCGGGTCGCGGTCGGCCGTCGTGCGGTCGGCGTCGCGCGGCCGGCAGTCGCGCCGCCGCCGGTCGCGCGGTCGCGTGGGTTACTCGCCCCGGCTGGCGCGGAGCAGGACCGCGGCGGCCTCGGTGCCCCGGTAGAGGACGTGCCGGCCCTGCCGGGACCGCGACACCAGGCCGGCGGCGTGCAGAGCGGACAGGTGCTGGGAGACGTTCCCGCAGGACATCGCCGTCCGCCGGGCGAGGTCGGTGGTGGTGGCCGCCGTGTCGAGCAGGTTGAGCAGCGCCGCCCGGCCGGACCCGATCACCCGGGCCAGCGGGTCGCCGGCCGCCACCGGGGCCGCTTCCCAGAGGGTGGCCACCGCGCGCACCGGGTACGTCCCGCCGGGCGGCGAGTCCTCCAGCAGGTTCCACAGCACCCGCCGGTCGGTGAAGATGCCCGGGTTGAGGGCGAGCCCCCGGCCGCCCAGGTCGAAGTCGAGCTGCCAGGGGTCGTCGCTCACCACCCGGTCACCGGTCCAGCGCAGACTGGCGTGCAGCTGGCCGAAGAGCTGCCCGGCGCCGCCCTCGGCGAGCACCGCGGCCCGGTGGGCGATGTCCGCCTCCAGCAGCGCCCGGATCCGGGGCCAGTCCGGGGCGATCGCTTCGTCGTACCAGACCCGCACGGCGGTGACCAGCTTCGGCAGCAGGCCGGCGGGGTCGTCGCGCAGCGCCCGGCCGAACGGGCTGAGCGGGCTCGCCGGGGTGGTGGCGAGCAGGTCCCGGACCACCACGTCGGGCGGGGTGGCGGCGATCTGGTCGAGCTGCTCGGCCAGGTCGGCGTCGGGACCGGCAGCCGGCGGGGTGAGGAAGTCGGGCAGCCAGCGACGCGGCCGGGTCAGCTCGACCAGCGGCCGGACCCGGACGGCCACATCGGGGCGGCGGAGGGTCGCCCGCGCCTGGTCGATCCAGGGCAGGTGCACGGCGTGCCGGACCGGGTCCGCCAGGGCCCACATGCTGGAGACGGTCTCCCAGACCGGCGAGACGGCGAACCGCACCCCCGCGACGTCGGACGCGCCGAACCGCAGCTGCGACATCCGCCACCCCCGTCGAGAATTCGGCTCAGCTTAAAAGGCTCGACGCGCCCGTGGGGGACACGGTTTGCTCAGCGCCCATGGGGACCCGGGACACCATCCGCACCGCCGTCCGGCACGTCGTACCACCGGCCGGGCTGACCCGCGCCCTGGCCGTGCAGGCCATGGTGTACGCGGTCGGTCACGGCCTCTTCATGGCCGGCAGCGCGGTCTTCTTCACCCGGGCGCTCGGCCTCGCCCCCACCCAGGTCGGGCTGGGGCTGTCGATCGCCGCCGGGGTCTCCCTGCTCGGGACGGTCCCGCTCGGCGCGCTGACCGACCGGTACGGCGCGCAGCGGGTCTGGCTGGTCGGCATGTTCGCCGAGGCGGTGCTCTTCGGGGCGTACCCCTTCGTGGGTGGCTTCGCCGGCTTCCTGGCCGTGGTGGTCGCCCTGGCCGTGGTGGACGCGACCACCGGGGTGGCCCGGCAGGTCTACTCGATCAACGTGCTCCGCCCGGAGGAACGGGTGACCGCGCTGGCGTACCAGCGCTCGGCGTTGAACGTCGGATTCGGGCTCGGCGCGGTGATCAGCGGCGTGGTGCTGGCGGTGGACACGATGGCCGCGTACCGGGGCATGGTCTGGTTCAACGCCGTCATGCTGCTGGTCACCGCGGCCTTCGTGTACCGGCTGCCCCGGGTGCCGGCGGCGACGCGGCCGACCGAGAAGACCAGCCGCCTGGCCGTGCTCCGCGACCGGCCGTTCATGGCGGTGTCACTGCTGTGCGGGCTGCTGATGTCGCACGGCACGCTCTACCTGGTGGTGCTGCCGCTCTGGGTGCTCAGCCACACCGACGCCCCGCGCACCCTGATCGCCGCCCTGGTGCTGCTCAACACGATCCTCGCGGTGCTGCTCCAGGTACGGGCCAGCCGGGGCGCCGACACGGTGGCCGGCGCGGGCCGGGCGCTGCGGACCGGGGGCCTGCTGATCGCCCTGTTCTGCCTGATCCTGCCGGTGTCGGCGCTGACCGGCGGGGTGGCGACCGTCGTGGTGCTGGTCGGCGCGGCGGTGGTGCTCACCCTCGCCGAGTTGGTCCAGTCGGCCGGCGCCTGGGGGATCACCAGCACACTGCCGCCGGCCGCGCACCGGGGCGCGTACGTCGGCGCGTTCCGGCTCGGCGGGCAGTTCCAGAACCTGGCCGCGCCCGCCGGGCTGACCGCCCTGGGGGTGGGCACCGGCGGCTGGGGGTGGCTGCCGATGGCCGGGCTCTTCGCCGCCGCCGCCCTGGCCGCCGTGCCGATGGTCGCCTGGGCGGACCGCCGCCCACGCCTCGGCGAGGCCGCCCCGCCGGCCGAGCAGGGTGAGGCTCAGCGGTCCCGGGCCGCCGGGGCCATGTCCAGCGCGACGGGGAGCGGCACGGTGGACAGGTAGCACGCCTTGCCGGTGGCCGGGCCGATCCCGGGCGGCGGCGAGGGCGAAGTCGGCGGCCGGCACTGGGATCCGCGTCTCACATGACGGACCCGGCTACCACGGGCCGCCCTGATCACGTAGGGTCACCCTGTCATGTGGCGGGCGTTTCTTCTTCTTGGCTGCCGCGACGAGGCCTGACGGCCGGCACCTCGTCGCGGAGTTGAACCGCGCCGTCCAGCACATCCGAACTTCACCTCGGCACCGCCCGGGCACCGTGGCCCGGCAGCACCCGCCGACACCTTCCGATTGCTGACGCCACATGTTCCCAGGGAGCACTCCGTCATGGCTCAACCCGTCACCGACGTCGAGACCGATCCGATCGCCCGGCAGCGCCCCAGCCGGATGCCGTTCCAGCGCTACCTGCCGTACCACCAGCAGTTCCGGCTCGACCTGCCGGACCGCAGCTGGCCGACCCGCCGGGTCGGGGCCGCGCCGCGCTGGTGTGCGGTCGATCTCCGCGACGGCAACCAGGCGCTGATCGACCCGATGTCGCCGGAGCGCAAGCGCCGGATGTTCCAGCTGCTGGTGCAGATGGGCTACAAGGAGATCGAGGTCGGCTTCCCGTCGGCCAGCCAGACGGACTTCGACTTCGTCCGGCAGCTGATCGAGCAGGACCTGATCCCCGAGGACGTCACCATCCAGGTGCTCACCCAGTGCCGGGAGCACCTGATCGAGCGGACCTTCGAGTCGCTGCGCGGCGCGCGCCGGGCCATCGTGCACTTCTACAACTCGACCTCGACGCTCCAGCGCCGGGTGGTCTTCGGTCTGGACCGCGACGGCATCACCGACATCGCCACCCAGGGTGCCCGGCTCTGCCAGAAGTACGCCGAGATCCACACCCCGGACACCGACATCCACTACGAGTACTCCCCCGAGTCGTACACCGGCACGGAGCTGGAGTACGCGCTGGAGGTCTGCGCCAAGGTCATCGAGGTGATCGACCCGACCCCGGACCGGAAGCTGATCATCAACCTGCCGGCCACGGTCGAGATGGCCATGCCGAACGTGTACGCCGACTCGATCGAGTGGATGCACCGGCACCTGCCCCGGCGGGACAGCCTGGTGCTGAGCCTGCACCCGCACAACGACCGGGGCACCGGCGTGGCCGCGGCCGAGCTGGGCCTGCTGGCCGGCGCGGACCGGATCGAGGGCTGCCTGTTCGGCAACGGCGAGCGGACCGGCAACGTCGACCTGGTGACCCTGGGGCTCAACCTGTTCTCCCAGGGCATCGACCCGATGATCGACTTCTCGAACATCGACGAGGTCAAGCGGGCGGTCGAGTACTGCAACCAGCTGCCGGTGCACGAGCGCCACCCGTACGCGGGCGACCTGGTCTACACCGCGTTCTCCGGCTCCCATCAGGACGCGATCAAGAAGGGCCTCGAGGCCCTGGCGAGGGACGCGGACGGGGCCGGGGTGCCGGTCGACGAGTTCACCTGGGCGGTGCCGTACCTGCCGATCGACCCGAAGGACCTGGGCCGCACCTACGAGGCGGTCATCCGGGTCAACTCGCAGTCCGGCAAGGGCGGCGTCGCGTACATCATGAAGACCGAACACCAGCTCGACCTGCCCCGCCGCCTCCAGATCGAGTTCTCCGGCGTGGTGCAGCAGGTCACCGACCACGACGGTGGCGAGGTCGACCCGGGCACCATGTGGGACATCTTCGCCCGCAACTACCTCGTCGACCACCAGGTCGACCCGGTGGTCAGCCTGGCCGGCTACGCCATCGGCACCGCCGACGGCAAGGTCGAGATCGAGGCCGAGGTGGGCTTCGGCGGCGGAACACGCTCGCTCGCCGCGGTTGGCAACGGCCCGATCGACGCGTACGTCAACGCGCTGCAGTCCCTCGGCGTGGCGGTCCGGGTGCTCGACTACCACGAGCACGCGCTCTCCTCGGGCGGGGACGCGCAGGCCGCCGCCTACGTGGAGTGCGAGGTGGACGGCCGGACCGTCTGGGGCGTCGGGACGGACGCCAACATCGTGACCGCCTCGGTGAAGGCGGTCACCAGCGCGGTCAACCGCGCGCGGAGCTGAGCCCACGGCGGCGTCCGGCACCCCGCCGGGCGCGCCCGGGCACCGTCCGGCCGGCGGCAGGTGGTCGGCCGGGCCGCTCACCGGCGGCCGGTCAGCCGTCGGTGCGGGGCACGCCCTGCCGGGTGAGCCGGTCCACCACCGCCCGTTCCTGCTCCGGCCCGGCGATCGGGGCCCGCACCGCCACCGGCGAGCCGGTGTCCCGGACGAGCCGGTCGAGGTAGGACCGGAGCAGCGGGTCGGCGGGGCGCAGCGCCACCGCCGCCGGATCGGCCACCTCGACCACGATCACCGACTGGCCGTACGGGTCCCGCCCGTACCGCCAGCCGGTGACGTCGGTCCAGGCCACCGCGGCGTCGTACGCCGGGTCGGCCGGTTCGCCGGTGCGCCGCTCACCGAGGCTCGGCGCCCGGTACCGGGCCCGGACGCCCTCGGCCGAGAGCTCGGCCATCGGCAGCCCCACACTGTCGTCGCGCCCGCTGCGGCGGCGATGCTCCAGGGGCGCCCCCGGCAGCAGGGCGAAGAACATCACGAACAGGAAGGTGCAGGCGGCGCCGCCGATCGCGGCGACCGGTGACCGGGACCAGAGCAGCACCGCCACCAGCACGGCCAGCAGCGCGGCCACGCCGAGGGCGACCGGCACCAGCCAGCCGAAGAGCGCGTGGCCGGGCCGCCGGGGCGCGCGGACCACCAGCAGCTCACCGGCGCGGCCCGGCTCGGCGGTCAGCCCGATCATCCGGCCAGGTCCCGGCGGAGGGCGACGAGGTTCTGCTCGATGTCGGCGGCGCGCTGGGAGAACTGCGCCATGGTCGACTTCAGCTCCGGGCCGACGCCGAAGTCCCGCAGCAGTTGTTCCGGGTCGACCGGTGGACGCGCCGTCGCCTCCCGTACCGTCTCGGCCCAGTTCGCGGTGGCCGCGCGGATGGCCGTGAGGATGGAGTCCCGCAGGGTGTGGCTGTCCAGTCGCATCGCCCGTGGGTTGATCTCCAGGTCCTGCACCGCGCCGCCCGCGCCGACCCGGGCGGTGATCAGACCGTCCTCGCTGGTCCCCTCGCCCACCGTCTCGGCGAGCACGGTGCGCTGCTGCTCGAACGCGTCCAGCCGCTGCCGCACCTGCCGCATGGCCTGCTGGATCTGGGCCTCGAAACCGCTCATCGCCGCTACCTTCCTCGTGTCAGGCGGAGTGCCAGGAGATCCGGAGCTGCCGGAGGTCCGGCGTGCCGTCGCCCTGCTCGTCGAAGGTCTGCACCGCGGCGAACTCCTTGACCACGCCGGAGAGCAGGGTGACCGCCGCCGTGGCGACCGTGATCACGGTGCCGCTGGCGGTCAGCCAGGAGGCGCTGGCGGCCGCGCCGAGCGCCTGGATGATCGGCTGGAGCACGAGGGCCTGCGGGCCGATCGAGGAGAGCGTCAGGTCGAGGATCACCACGAAGAACTCGGCGGTGAAGGCGATGAAGGCCACGAACGCGGTGAGCAGACCGGCCACGGCCAGCAGGGACGCGGACAGCGCGCTGAGCGCCTTCTGCACCTGACCCAGCTCCCGGGACACCTCGGCGACGACGTCGCGGTACTCGACCACGCTGCCGTCCACCCAGCCGGCCGTCGCCCCGGTGGCGTACCCGTCGAACTTCTTGATGACCGAGCCCTCCAGGGCCGCCGCCACCGCGCCCAGCTCCCGCGCGGCCTCGATGACGGAGAACCCGTTCGCGACCATCGCCGACGCTGTGAGCGGCGCGGGGAGATAGTCCGGGGCCATCGCCGCGGTGGCCACCCCGAGGCCGACGAACATGGTCAGCGTGCCCACGGTGAGCACTTCGGCGGCGCCGTCGCCCAACCCGTCCATCCCGCCGAGCGGGTCGGTGAAGAGGCGGGGGAACCCGGCGTCGCCGAGCCCGCCGAGGTAGCCGTCCGGCGCGGCGGCGGCGGGAGCCAGGAACATGTCCACGTTGGCCTGCTCGGCCGCGTGGTAGTTGGCGACCGTCCGGCGGAGCCCGGCCGCGACCGACTCGACGACCTGCACCGCCGTCTCCAGGTTGCGCAGCTGGTAGTCGGCGACGGAGTTGTAGTAGGCCTCGGCGAACGACAGCAGCGCACCCAGACCGGGCGGGTCGAGCCGGTACGAGTCGGCCATCCGCCGGGCGGCGTCCGTCAGGTCCGGCACGACGAACTGCTCCAGCCCGCGCGCGGCGTTGGTCAACTGGCCCGGATTGATCTCGATCTGGGTCAACGGTCCCCCGGTCGGTCGCTGCGCCCTCCGGCACGCCCGGTGGCCGCCGCCACACCCTACCGAGCCGACGCCCGCCCGTCAGGCCCCGCGGCGGCGGCGCTCATCGGGTGGGGTCGAGGCGGGCAGCGACGGGCACGGCTGGGCGCCGGGCGCCTTCCGGGGCGGCCGGTGGATCAGCAGCACGGCCATCGCCCCGCCGGCCAGCAGCAGCCCGGCGCACCAGAGCAGCGCCCCACGGAAGGCGTCGGTCAGCGCCGACTTCTGCTCGTAGCCGGTGCCGGAGAGGCCGACCAGCAGCGGCAGCGCGGCCACCGCCAGCAGGCTGCCGGCCCGGGACGCCGCGTTGTTGAAGCCGCTCGCCACCCCGGCGTACCGGTCGGCCACGGCGGCCAGCACCGAGGCGGTCAGCGGGGCCACGACCAGGGTCAGGCCCGCTCCGAAGAGGACCACCCCGGGCAGCACGTCCATCCAGTACGACGCTCCCGGACCGACCCGGCGCAGCAGCAGCAGGCCGACGGCGGCGACCACCGGACCGACGGTCAGCGGCAGCCGCGGGCCGATCCGGGCGGCGAGCGCGCCCGCCCGAGAGGAGCCGGCCGCCAGCAGCACCGTCATCGGCACGGTGGCCAGGCCGGTGAGCAGCGCCGACCAGCCGACCACGTTCTGCAGGTAGACGGCGAGGAAGAAGGTGAAGCCGCCGAGGGCCGCGTACACCACCACGGTGAAGATGTTGAGCACCGAGAAGAGCCGGCTGCTGAACAGGCCGGTGGGCAGCATCGCGGCGTCCCCGCGCCGCCGCTCCACCAGCACGAAGACCACCGCGGCGACCACCCCGACCAGCACCGAGACCAGCACCGGCAGGGAGCGGACGCCGCGGGCCGGGGCGTCGATCAGGGCGTACGTGACGCCGCCGAGGCCGAGCGCGCCGAGCAGCGTGCCCGCCACGTCGAACCGGCGCGCGCCGGTACGCGAGATGTTTTCGTCCCGGCTCTCCGGCACCCAGCGCACCGCGGCGAGCACCACCGCCACGGCCAGCGGCAGGTTGATGAAGAAGATCCACCGCCAGGAGAGCGTGTCGATCAGCCAGCCGCCGAGGAGCGGACCGAGGGCGGTGGAGACCCCGGAGAGCCCGGCCCAGATGCCGATCGCCTTGCCCCGGTCGTCCGGGTGGAAACTGGCCTGGAGCACGGAGAGCGACCCCGGGGTGAGCAGCGCCCCGCCGGCGCCCTGGAGGAACCGGGCCGCGATCAGCCAGCCGGTGCCCTGGGACAGTCCGCACAGCACGGAGGCCGAGGCGAACCACGCCACCCCGAGCAGGAAGACGCGGCGGCGGCCGAACCGGTCCCCGAGCGCCCCGCCGAGCAACACGAACGCGGCCAGCATCAGCAGGTATCCGTTCACCGTCCATTGCAGACCGGCGACGGTCGCACCGAGCTCGGACCCGAGGCGGGGCAGCGCCACGTTGACCACCGTGCTGTCGAGGAACACCATGCCGGAGGCGAGGACGGCGGCGAGCAGCGTCCCCCGCCCGGCGGCGGTGCCCGTCCGGAGCGCGGGTGCGGGTGCGGTCATGGCTAACAATCTGCCCGGGATCCCATCCGGACGCCACGAATCACAGAAACCGGCCCGGGGGTACTGTGCGGGATCGCCGGGAGCCCGCAAGCTGGAGAGGTGTCGTCTGTGCGTACCAGATCAGGAGCTCGCGCCGCGGTGGCGGCCGCGTTCGCCGCGGCGATCGCCCTCGGCACGGCCGGGTGCGTGCCGGTCGACGAGCCGGAGACCGGGAGCAGCGCCGGCAACGTCAGCCAGCAGCTCGGTGAGCTGACCGTCGCGAGTGCCGGGTCGATGAAGGGCTACAGCCGTGCCCGGTTCCCGCACTGGCGGGACACCGGGAAGAACTGCGACGTCCGGGACACCGTCCTCCAGCGCGACGGGGAGAGCATCAAGCTCTCCGGCTGCAACGTGGTGGGTGGGCGCTGGGAGAGCGTCTACGACGGTCGGGCCTTCACCGATCCCGCGGACGTGGACATCGACCACGTGGTGCCGCTGGCCAACGCGTGGCGCTCGGGCGCGGACGAGTGGGACGACTCGAAGCGCGGCGACTTCGCCAACGACCTGACCCGGCCGCAGCTCATCGCGGTTTCCCTGACCTCCAACCGGGCAAAGGGTGACCAGGACCCGTCCCAGTGGAAGCCGGCGAACCGGTCGTACTGGTGCCAGTACGCGGCGGACTGGGTGACGGTCAAGCACTACTGGCGGCTGACGGTGACCAGTGCCGAGAAGGCCGCCCTCACCGACATGTTGGAGGGCTGCACATGGGCGAGCAAGCGGTGACCGGGGCCGGGGCGACGCCCGCCCCGGAGAAGACGCCGGACGCCGGCGGCGAGGACGCCGCGCCGGCCACCGGCGGTGGCACCGGACCGACCACGGCCGGGATGACCGCGGACGGCGCCCCGGCGGCACCCGCGGACGTGTCCGGGGCGGGCATGTCCGCCGACGCCAACCCCGCCGCGCCCGCCACGCCGGCCACCCCGGCCGGGGGCGCCACGGCCGGCGGCGGGGCGCAGCAGCGGACCGCGGACATCACGGCCGGGCCTGGCGGGGTGATGACCGACGAGGCTGGCGTGGTGACGGGCGAGCTGACCCTGCGTACCGAGTACGCCGACGGCCAGGTCACCCTGCGGGTGCAGTACAAGGACGCCGACGAGTGGTACGCGGTGACCGGCGGCAGGGTCGCGCTGGCCGACCCGGCCGGCCTGGACGCCGTGCACGGCATCGCGGTGGCCCTGCTCAACCGCCCGGAGGGCTGACCCGGGACCGACGAGGCCCCTTCCCCGACGCGGGGAAGGGGCCTCGTGCCGTCGTCACGGGGTCGGGATCAGCTCACCGGTGTCACCCGGCGACCCACCGTCGTCCGGGCGGACCAGTTCCGGCTCCACCTCGTGCGGGCGGATCCGCCCGGCCGCGATCTCTTCGGCGTAGTGGCAGGCCACCCGGTGCCCGCCGAGCACCTCGCGCAGCGCCGGCCGCTCGTCGGCGCAGCGGGTCGGCTGGGCCCACGGGCACCGGGTGTGGAAGCGACATCCAGCCGGTGGGTTGGTCGGCGAGGGGAGGTCGCCGGCGAGCAGGATCCGCTCACGGCGGTCCTCCACCAGCGGGTCCGGCACCGGGACCGCCGACATCAACGCCCTCGTGTACGGGTGCATCGGCTCCCGGTAGAGGTCGTCGCTGGACGCCTCCTCCACCAGGCCACCCAGGTACATCACGCCGACCGTGTCGGCGATGTGCCGGACCACCGCCAGGTCGTGCGCGATGATCAGGTACGTCAGCCC
This sequence comes from Micromonospora sp. ATA51, assembly GCF_016802855.1. Lineage (NCBI taxonomy): Bacteria > Bacillati > Actinomycetota > Actinomycetes > Micromonosporales > Micromonosporaceae > Micromonospora > Micromonospora sp. ATA51. The sequence continues at coordinate 14,094 of NZ_JAEVHJ010000099.1, forward strand.
GCGCTCGTTCTGCAGGTCCTCCAGCAGGTTGAGCACCTGCGCCTGGATCGACACGTCGAGCGCCGAGACGGGCTCGTCGGCGACGATGAGCTCCGGGTTGAGCACCAGCGCACGGGCGATGCCGATCCGCTGCCGCTGGCCGCCGGAGAACTCGTGCGGGTACTTGCTCAGCGCCGAGCCGGGCAGGCCGACCGCGTCCAGGGTCTCCCTAAGCCGCTTGCCGGTGGCCGCCTTGTCGTCGGCCAGGCCGTGCGCCTTGAGCCCTTCGACCAACAGGGACTCCACCGACTGCCGGGGTCCAGGCTGGACAGCGGGTCCTGGAAGATCATCTGCATCCGGCGGCGGGTCCGGCGCAGCGACTCGCCCTTGAGCGAGCGGACGTCGGTGCCGTCGAAGACGACCTCCCCGTCGGTCGGCTCGACCAGCCGCAGCAGGCCGCGTCCCAGCGTGGACTTGCCGCAACCCGACTCGCCGACCAGCCCGTAGGTCTCACCCGCGTTGATCGACAACGAGACGCCGTCGACCGCGTAGACATACCCCACGGTGCGGTCGACGAGCAGACCGCTCTTGATCGGGAAGTGGACCTTGACGTCGCGCAGTTCGACCAATGGTTCCGTACGCTCAGTCACGGCACCGTCACCTCCACCGGAACGGGGTTGTTGCATCGCAGGTCGCCGCCGGTCGCGGTCGGCTCCAGCGGGGGTGCGCCCTCCAGGCAGGCGTCCACCACGTGGTCGCAGCGGGGCGCGAAGGCGCACCCCTCGGTCCATGGGATGTTGTCGGCCACCGAGCCCCGGATGGCGTGCAGCCGCTCACCGCGCACCGAGTCCAGCCTCGGCACGGAATTCAACAGACCGTGCGTGTACGGATGCCTGGGCCGGGCGAACAGCTCGTGCCGGGCCGCCCGCTCCACCACCTTGCCGCCGTAGAGCACGTTGACGGTGTCGCAGAGGCCCGCTACCACACCGAGGTCGTGCGTGATCATGATGAGCGCGGTGCCGGTCTCGTCGACGAGCTGCTTGAGCAGGGTGAGGATCTGCGCCTGGATGGTCACGTCCAGCGCGGTGGTCGGCTCGTCGGCGATCAGCAGCCGCGGCTTGCAGGCCAGCGCGATGGCGATCAGCGCGCGCTGGCGCATCCCGCCGGAGATCTGGTGCGGGTACTCCTTGAGCCGGCGTTCCGGGTCCGGGATGCCGACCGCGTCGAGCAGCTGCCGGGCCTCCCGCAGGGCCTTCCTCCGGTCCATCCCCTGGTGCCGTTCGAGCACCTCGGCGACCTGCACCCCGATCGGGATCACGGGGTTCAGCGAGGAGAGCGGGTCCTGGAAGATCATGCCAATGTCCCGACCGCGGCGGTCCCGCATGTCGTCCGGGCGCAGCTTGAGCAGGTTGGCGCCCTCGAAGCGCACCTCACCGGTGACCTTGTTGCCCCGCTTCGGCAGCAGGCCCATGATCGCCAGGCTGGTCACGCTCTTACCGCAGCCGGACTCGCCGACCAGACCGACGGTCTGCCCCGGCTCCACGCTGAAGCTCACCTTGTCGACCGCGGTGAACGGCCGCTCACCGCGGCGCTGGAACACCACGCTCAGATCGCGTACGTCGAGCAGGCTCATCGGGTCACGTCCTCTCGCCGGCGTCCGCCGGCCGTGCTGGTCCGTCGCATCGCCGTCACCGCCGGTTCTTCGGGTCGATCGCCTCGCGCATCGCCTCACCGAGCAGGGTGAAGCCGAGCGCGACCACGATGATCGCGAGCGCCGGGTAGTAGGCAAGTTCGGGACGGACCTCGAAATAGCGCTGACCGTCCACACCGAGCATCAGACCCCACTCGGCGCGGTTGATGTCCGGGTCGCCGAGCCCGAGGAAGGAGAGCGAGGCGGCCTCCAGGATGGCGGTGGACAGGGTCAACGTGGCCTGCACGATCACCGCGGTCATCGCGTTGGGCAGCATGTGCCGGAGCACGATGTTGCGTTGCTTGACGCCCAGCGCCCGGGCGGCCAGCACGTGGTCGCTCTCCCGCTGGGCCAGCATCGAACCACGCAGTAGCCGGGCGAAGATCGGCAGGTTGACGATGGCCACCGCGAAGATGACCGTCCACTGGCTGGACCGGCTGGCCATGGCCACCAGGCTGATCGCCAGCAGCAGGGCGGGCAGGGCCAGCATGACGTCGGTGAAGCGCATCAGGATGTTGTCGACCCAGCCGCCGAAGGCGCCGGCGATCGCCCCGATGAGCACGCCGAGGCCCAGCCCGATCATGGTGGCGACCACGCCGACGAAGAGGGTCTGCCGGGCCCCGTAGATCATGCGGGAGAAGAAGTCCCGCCCGAGTGGGTCGGATCCGAGCGGGAACTCGCTGCTGGCACCGGGAATGTTATCGACGGTCAGGTTCTTCGTGAGCTCGTCGAAGCGCTGCGCCGGGTCGTGTGGCGCGAGCAGCGGCGCGAAGATCGCCATCAGGACGAAGAGCGCGACGATCGACGCGCCGACGATGGCAACCGGGTTGCGCCGCAGCCGACGGATCGCGTCCCGCACGAGGCTCACGCCGCCCTTGTCGGCGCTCGCGCGGGCCAGTTCGTCCAGTCGCGCCTTCTTGCGCTCGCCGAGCAGTCCGATGCCGCGCTCGCTCATGCCCGGACGGCGCTCGTCGGTGCCGGGCTGGTCCGCGCCGTCGCGGGGGGCGGCCACGCCGGGCCGGGTGATCGGGTCACTCATCGCACACGCACCCTCGGATCGATGAAGGCGTAGGAGAGGTCGACCAGGAGGTTGACCACCACGAAGACCAGCGCGGCCAGCAGGATCAGCGTCTGGAGCACCGGATAGTCGCGGCCGCCGCTGATCGAGTCCGTGATCAGCGTGCCGAGGCCGCCCCAGTTGTAGACCTTCTCGGTGAGCACCGCGCCGGAGAGCAGCGCGCCGGTCTGCAGGCCGATGGTGGTGACCACCGGCAGCAGGGCGTTGCGCAGGATGTGCCGGCCCCGGATGACGCGGTGCCGCAAGCCCTTGGCCTCGGCGGTGCGGACGTAGTCCTCGTTGAGCACGTCCAGCACGCTGGCCCGGGTGATCCGGACGATCACCGCCAGCGGGATGGTGGCCAGGGTGAACGCCGGCAGGATGAGGTGCCAGAGCGCGTCGGCGGTGGCGTCGAACTCCCGGGTGAGCAGTCCGTCGAGGACGAAGAAACCGGTGACCTCGGTGTTGTCCACGCCGGTACTGAGCCGCCCGGAGGGCGGGAACCAGTGGATGTTCTGGGTGAAGACGTCCTTGAGCAGGTAGCCCAGGAAGAAGATGGGGATCGAGATGCCGAGCAGGGTGCCGGCGATGCTCAGGTTGTCCAGCAGCCGGCCGTGGTGGCGGGCGGCGAGGTAGCCGAGCGGCACGCCGAGCCCGATCGCGATGATCATGGCGACCAGGGCCAGCTCGATGGTGGCCGGAAAGGCGCGACCGATCACCTCGGTGACCGGGTCGCCGGTCCGGATGGAGTTGCCGAAGTCGCCGGTCAGGACCCGCTGCATGAACTTGGCGTACTGCACCAGGATCGGCTGGTCGTAGCCGAGCGCCTTGGTCAGAAGGGCGCGCCGCTCGGGGGTGGCCCGCTCACCGAGCAGCGCCTCGATCGGGCCGCCGGGCAGGTTCCGCAACCAGATGAAGATGAGCGCGGACAGCGCTATCAGGGTCACCGCGAGCTGTAGCAGGCGGCGGACTATGACTCGCAACATCTCTCACACCAGATTCTCGATATCAGCGGTTCGGCCCGGGCCGCCGCGTATGCCCGGCCCGGGCGATTCCGCGTACGGCGTCAGCGGTTCAGCGGCGTGCTCAGCCGACGCTGACGGTGTTGAACCGCTCGTCGGTCAGCGGGCTGGCGACCAGACCCTTGACGTCCTTGGTGACGACGATGGCCGGCGGGGCGTGCCAGATCGGCACGGCCGGCAGCCACTTGGCGGCGATGTCGCGGTTGACCTGCTCCCAGGCGGCCTTCTTGCCGGCCTCGTCGACGGTGCCGTCGGCCTTGGTGATGGCGTCGAACATCTCGGTCATCGCCTGGTCGCCGAACTCGACCTTGCTGCGACCGAAGAAGGTGCCGACGAAGTTGCCCGGGTCGTTGTAGTCACCCGTCCAGCCGAGGATGTGCAGGTCCTGCTTGCCGAACTGCTGCACGTCGTCCTTGTAGCCACCGTTCCACGGGCGGGCCACACCGTTGACCTTGATGCCGACGGCCTGCAGGTCGTTGGCGAGGACGGTGAAGATCTCCTGCGGGTTCGGCATGTACGGCCGGGAGACGTCGGTCGGGTAGTAGAAGTTGAGCGTCAGGTTCTGCACGCCCGCATCCTTGAGCAGCTGCTTGGCCTTCTCCGGGTTGTACTCGTACTTCTGCACGTCGGAGGCGTAGCCGAGCACGGTGTCCGGCATGAACTCGTCGGCGACCTTGGTGCCACCCGGGCCCTTGGTCTGGACGAGCTGCTGACGGTTGAGGGCGTAGGCGATCGCCTGCCGCACCCGCAGGTCCTTCAGCTTCGGGTTCTTCTGGTTGAAGCCCAGGTAGAGGATGTTGAACGCCGGACGGTCGAGGACCTGGAAGCCCTCGCCGGAGAGCGCCTTGCGGTCGGCCGGGGCCGGGAAGTCGATGCCCTGGACGGTGCCGGCGCGCAGCTCCTGCTTGCGGGTGTTCTCGTCCTTGATGACCTTGATGACCAGCTTGTCGACCTTGGCCTTCTCGCCCCAGTAGTCGGGGTTGCGGTTCAGGGTGATCTCACCCTTGGCCTTGTCCCAGCCGCCGAAGGTGAACGGGCCGGTGCCGACCGGGTGCTCGTTGGCGAACGCGCTGTACTCGAAGGAGTCGCCGTTCTGCTTGACCGTGTCGGCGTCGTACTTCTTCAGCGCCTCGGGGCTGGCGATCGACAGCGCGGTCAGCGCGAAGGCGCCGGGGAAGGCGCCCTTGTACTGGTTCATCGTGACAACGGCGGTGCCGTCGTCCTTGGCCTCACACTTGTTGTAGACCGGCTGGCCGACGCCCTCGGCGTCGTTCTTGGCGAAGCCGCCGAAGACGTCCGAGTAGTAGATCATCTGGGACTGGGCGGCGGCGCCCTTCATGTTGAACCAGCGGTCGAAGTTGAAACAGACCGCGGCGGCGTTGAAGTCTGTGCCGTCGTGGAACTTGACGCCCTTGCGCAGCTTGAAGGTCCAGACCTTGCCCTCGGCGTCGTGCTCCCAGCTCTCCGCCAGAGCGCCCTGCAGATCGGCCGTGCCCGGCTTGTTCTGGATGAGGGTGTCGTACATCTGGCGGATCGGCCGGAACGACTCACCGTCGTCGTTGAAGATCGGGTCGAAGTTCTTCGGGTCACCGGCCCCTGCGAAGACAAAGGTGCCGCCAGTCTTGGCGCCCCCGCCCTCATCGTCGCGCTCGCTCTTGGCGCAGCCGGACGCCCCGACCGCCAGAGCGGCAGCGGCCGCGAGGGCCACGGCCGCTTTAAGCCTGCCTGCCTGCATCTCTCACCTCTGTCATGCGCATGACCACGCCGAGTTGTGGCCCAGTCCGTGTGCCGGAGGCTATGACACGACACACGGAAGCGGAACGCCCGTTAGGCAATCGCTATCAAGCCGACACCAAGTAGCTGGGTCTGACAGTGCCGGATCTCCAGACAAACGGACTGTCACAGCATGAGGCCGATCGTGGAATCAGGCGGATCGCCACAAGCCGCCCAGCTAGCGGGACCGCAGTCGGGCACGTGGCGCTCGGCACTCATCCCACATACCGGGTACGCGGACGAAGCTGGCCGGCACCCCGAGGAGGGTGCCGGCCAGGGTGCCCACGGCGTCGGTCAGACCGCCCGGCGGCCCTCGAACGCCCGACCGAGCGTGATCTCGTCGGCGTACTCCAGGTCGCCGCCGACCGGGAGTCCGCTGGCCAGCCGGGTCACCGAGATGCCCATCGGCTTCACCAGCAGGGCCAGGTACGTCGCGGTCGCCTCGCCCTCGGTGTTCGGGTCGGTGGCGAGGATCAACTCGCGCACCGCGCCACCGCTCAGCCGGGTCATCAGCTCGCGGATCCGCAGGTTGTCCGGGCCGATCCCCTCCAGCGGGTTGATCGCCCCGCCGAGCACGTGGTACCGACCGCGGAACTCACCGGTCCGCTCGATCGCCACCACGTCCTTGGGCTCCTCGACCACGCAGAGCACCTCGTCGGTGCGCCGCGTGTCGCGGCAGATCCGGCACAGCTCCGACTCGGCCACGTTGTAACAGGTGGTGCAGAACCGCACCAGCTCCTTGACCTTGCGGAGCGCGCCGGCCAGCCGGTTCACGTCGGCCGGATCCGCCGACAGGACGTGGAAGGCGATCCGCTGCGCGCTCTTGGGGCCCACGCCCGGCAGCCGTCCCAGCTCGTCGATCAGGTCCTGGATGGCACCCTCGTACATCTGCCGGCTCAGAACCCGGGCAGGCCGAGGCCGCCCATACCGCCCGTGACCGGGCCCATCTTCTGCTCGGTCAGCTCCCGGGCCGCCTCGGCGGCGTTGTGCACGGCCGCGACGACCAGGTCCTCCAGGGTCTCCACGTCCTCCGGGTCGACCGCCTTCGGGTCGATCTTGATGGACTTCAGCTCGCCGGTGCCGGCCACGGTCGCGGTGACCAGGCCGCCGCCGGCGGTGCCAGTCAGCTCCGCGTCCGCCAGCTCGGCCTGGGCCTTGGCGATCTGCTGCTGCATCTTCTGCGCCTGCTTCAGCATCTGCTGCATGTTCGGCTGTCCACCTGGGCGCACGGATGGCTCCTTCTCGCACTCGTCTGCTCGGCCGCCGCCCAGCCTAGTCGGGCGGCGGCACCCGTCCTCGTCGGCCGACCGCGCTCAGCGCGCGTCCACCTCGTCGATCTTCTCCGCCCCGAACGCCTCCCGGAGCAGCTGCACCGCCTGCTCCTCGCTGGACTGCCGGGCGGTCCGCTCGTCGATCACCTCGTCCAGCGGCTCGTCACCCGGATCGAAGCCCTCGTAGGTCGGGGCCACCGGAGCCGCCACGGCAGGGCGTCCACCGCCGCGGACCGGCCCGTCGTAGTCCGGGTCGTACGGCGGCTCGCCGGCCCAGTCGGCGTCCGCGGTCTTCCGGGCCGGCTGGGCCGCCCGGGCGCCT
>NZ_JAEVHJ010000100.1:0-21002 GCF_016802855.1 Micromonospora sp. ATA51
TTCCTGCGTACCGGACGGGCGCCGGTGCTGGCCGGCCTGCTCGCCCTCGGCGTCCTCTACGGCGGCGGCCGGGCCCAGCCGGCGGAGGCCTACGGCGCTGGTCGGCTACGCCTGGCGGCGCCGCTCCCGGGCCTGAGGTGACCGGGCGCACTCCCGGGGCGATTTGGCGGTACGCGGACCCGTCGCGTAGCCTGATCCGGTAGTTCCACCCAGAGACCGCTGGTCACCGTGCCCCGGCACGGTCGAAGGTCCCGCGATGACGGGCGACCCGCGCAGGGCGGCAAGCGAAAATCGGTTCTCCCCGTGGTCCGCCGACCATGGTGATCGGGCCGGCCCTCGCCCCGCGCGCCCTGCGCCGGGGCTTTTCTCGTTGTCGTGATGCCTCCGGCGCCGTCGCAGAGCTTCCGCTCGTCGACGGCGACCAGCCTCGAGCAACGAGAGAGGAGGGACATGGCGGACAAGCCGATCCGGGCCGACAAGGCCACGGCCGTCGCTGAGCTGACCGAGAGCTTCCGCAACGCGGGCGCCGCGGTGCTCACCGAGTACCGTGGTCTGACGGTTTCCCAGCTCACCCAGCTGCGGCGCTCGCTCGGCACGGAGACCACCTACACGGTCGCGAAGAACACGCTGGCCAAGCGTGCGGCGACCGAGGCGGGCATCTCCGGCCTCGACGAGCTGTTCACCGGTCAGACGGCGCGGACCGCCCCGACCGGCAGGCCGCCACCGAGCAGCGGCACGTCGGCGTACTCGGTCAGGACCGGAGCGTCGACGCCGAGCCGGCGCAGCGCGGAGACCAGCACGGGCATCCGGGCGCGGGCCGCGCCGTCGTCGATCTTGAGGGCGACCGCGCCGATCCCGGGGACGGCCGCCGCGATGACGCCCTCGGCGCCGACCTTGGCCAGGAGGCCGGGTACGCCCCGCATCAGCCGGGTGTCGTCGGCCTGGGTGCCGCCCACCAGTTCCGGGAACGCCCGCATCGCGTCGGCCACGGTCCGCTCGACGGTGCCCGGCTCGGCCGAGACCAGCCGCAGGTACGCCCGGGCCAGCCCGGTCAGCGAGACGGCGAGCACCGGCGCGCCACAACCGTCGACCCCGACCGCCGCCGCCTCCTCGCCGGTGAACTCCTCGATCGCGGCGGTCAACCGCCGCTGCAACGGGTGGTCGGGCCGCCAGTACCCGTTCAGCGGCCAGCCGGCCGCCAGGCAGGTCAACAGCATTCCGGTGTGCTTGCCGGAGCAGTTCATCTGGATCCGGCTCGGCCCGCCGCCGGCCCGCAGCACGGCCTCCCGGGCCGCGTCGCCCACCGGCAGGTCGGGCGGGCAGTGCAGCGCCGTCTCGTCGAGCCCGCCGCGGCGGAGCAGCGCGCCGACCCGTTCCAGGTGGAACTCCTCGCCGGCGTGGCTGGCCGAGACCAGCGCCACGTCCGCCGGGTCGGTCAACGGCAGGCCGGCGCGGAGCATCCCGACCGCCTGCATCGGCTTGCTGGACGAGCGCGGGAAGATCGGGGAGACCCCGTCCCCGGCGCCGGCCACCACCGCGCCGGCCGCGTCCAGCACCACCACCGAGCCGCGGTGCAGCCCCTCCACGAAGCCGGACCGGACCACCTCGACGAGCGGCACGCCGCCCTCGTACGTCTTTCCCACGAGGTGGACGGTACCGACGGGCCCGGCGGCCCCGGCACCCGGGTGACCAGCGGCGTCGACCGCCGGCGTACAGGGGTGCCGGGCCGGAGCGGGCTTACAGGCCGAGCAGCTGCCGGGCCTCGGCGGCGGTCAGCGGCGGACGCTGGGCGAGCTGGGCGAAGCCGACGGCCCGGGCGACGAGCTGCATGTTGGACTCCACCGGCCGGCCCTTGGCGTACGTCACGGTGTCCTCCATGCCGACCCGCAGGTGCCCGCCGGTCGACAGCGAGGCGAGCATGACCGGGATGGTGCTGCGCCCGATGCCGGTCGCCGAGAAGGTGGTCCCCTCCGGCAGGTCACGGAGCATCTGCTGGGCGGCGACCAGCGTCGCGGTGGTGCCCGGCATCCCGCCCGGCACGCCCATCACGAAGTCGACGTGCACGTGCCCGCCGTGCGGCAGGCCGTACTTGCCGAGCAGCCGCTGGAGGGCGGTCAGGTGGCCGAGCTCGAAGATCTCGTACTCCGGCACGATGCCCTTCTCCTGCATCCGGGTGTGCAGGTCGACGATGAACTCCCAGCGGTTGAGGAAGACGTCGTCGCCGAAGTTGACCGTGCCCATGGTGCAGGAGGCCATGTCCGGCCCGGCGTCCAGCACGGCCAGCCGGGCGACTCCGGGTCGGTCACCGCGCCCCCGGAGGAGAGCTGCACGATCAGGTCGGTGCTCTCCCGCAGCGCGGAAACCGTCGCCCGCAGCCGCCCCTGGTCCAGGGTGGGCTTCGCCTCGTCGTCCCGGATGTGGACGTGGATCACGGCGGCGCCGAGCGCCTCGCACTCCTTGGCGGTCAACAGCAGCTCGTCGAGGGTCACCGGCAGCGCCGGCACCTCCGCCTTGGCCGACTCCGCGCCGGTGGGGGCAACCGTGATCAACGTCCCTGTCGTCATGCCGGGATCCTAGACGGCCCGCCCACCTCCAGTCGACGGCTGACGCGCGTCGTGAAGGAAGATTCGCGTATTGCTGCCCGCGGAAAAGGAAACCTTCCCGCGATACGGGGGTCGGTGCGGCACCCTTACGCCGGGTCGATGGCGGCGGCGGTCTCACCCACCAGCAGCCGGGCGTCGTCGGGCACGTTCCGCTTCAGCACCGCGAGGGCGACCTGGCCCAGCTCGTAGTGGTGCACGGCGGTGCCGACGAAACCGACCGCCCGGCCGTCCAGGGTCACCGGCGTGCCGGCGGCCGGGGGCTGGTCGGTGGTCACCCCGTCCAGGTGCAGCAGGACGAGGCGACGCGGCGGCTTCCCCATGTTGTGCACCCGGGCCACCGTCTCCTGGCCCCGGTAGCAGCCCTTGTCCAGGTGGACGGCCGGACCGATCAGGCCGACCTCGGCCGGGATGGTCCGGTGGTCGGTGTCCACCCCGACCCGGGCCCGCCGGGCGGCCACCCGCACCGCCTCGTACGCCCACAGCCCCGCCACCGGCACCCCGGCCCCCCGCAGCTCATCCACCAGCTGGGTCATCATCACCCGGGGCACCAGCAGGTCCACGCCGAGCGCCACCCGCCGGGCCAGACCGCCGATCGGCAGCGGCTTCACGTCGTACACGACGGTGGGCCGCGGTGGCAGCTCGCCGGCGCGGAACTTCGGGCCCGGCACCGCGACCAGGTCGGGCTCGGCGAGCCCGGCGACGCCGAGGGTGTCCAGCGCACCGCCGGCCTCCGGCCCGACCAGCGAGAGCAGCGCGTAATCGGCGGTGGCGTCGCGCGGGTCCACCTTGCTGAAGAAGCGCATCCGCTCCAGGTATGACAGCAGGCCCTCGGTGGCGCCCGGCTCGGTGTCCAGCCAGGTGGTCTCGCCGTCCTCGGCGACCATGGCGTGCTGCTCGACGTGGCCGTGCGGGGAGAGCACCAGCAGCTCGGTGCCCTGGCCGGCGCTCAGCGTGGCCAGGTGCTGGCTCGTCAGGGTGTGCAGCCACCCGATCCGCTCCGCGCCGGGCACCGCGACGACGCCCCGGTGCGACCGGTCGACCAGGCCGACGGCGGTGGCCAGGGTGCGCTGCTCGCGCATCGGGTCGCCGTAGTGGGCGGCAACGCCCCGCACACCGGCCGCCCGGTGGGCGGGCTCCGGCTGGTCCCGGGTCTCCTCGTCGATCGCCTCGGCGGCCACCGCTCCCGCGATGTCGATCATTTCTGTTCCCCGTCCTCGCAGTGGCCGCAGACGCCGAAGAGCGCCACGTGCCCGATGTCGACCTGGAATCCCCGCTGGGCGGCCAACTGGTCGGCGAGCGGGCGGAGCAGCTCCGGATCGATCTCGTCGATCGCGCCGCACTCCCGGCAGACCAGGTGGACGTGCTGGTGCTCGCCGGCCGCGTGATAGGTCGGCGAGCCGTGCGAAAGGTGGGTGTGGGTCACCAGACCGAGCCGTTCCAGCAGCTCGAGTGTGCGGTAGATGGTGGTGATGTTGACCCCGGCGGCGACCTCCCGGACCGCCGTGTGCACCTGCTCCGGCGTGGCGTGCCCCAGCTCCAGCACCGCCTGGAGCACCAGCTGCCGCTGCGCCGTCAGCCGCAGCCCGCGGGAGCGGAGCAGTTCCGCGAGGGAGGATTCGGACACCGTCCGATCATAGTTCGGCCGCCGCGCCCGACCGGCCGCCGATGTCGTACGCCACTAGGCTCGGCGGTCGTGGTGGCATCGCGGGTGGCCGTGCTCGGGCGGGGCGTCGTACCGGCCGGGGAGCCGGTGCTGCGCGGCGACGACCGGGGCGCGCTGCACGGCGACGGGCTCTTCGAGACGATGCACCTGCGCGACGGACGGCCCTGGCTGCTCGACGCCCACCTGGCCCGGCTGCGGGCCGGCGCGGCGGCCGTCGACCTGTCGCTGCCGCCCGAGGGCGTCCTGGTCGAGCTGCTGGACGCGGTACGCGCGGGCTGGCCGGCCGAGGTGGAGGGGGCGCTGCGGCTGGTCTGCACCCGGGGCCCGGAGGGCGGCGGGCCGCCGACCGTCTGGGCCACCCTCGGCGAGATCCCGGCGGCGGCGAAGCAGGCCCGGCGGGACGGGGTGACCGTGGCCACCCTCCCCCTCGGGGTGCCGGCCGCGGCCCGTACCGCGCTGGGCTGGCTGCCGGCTGGGATCAAGTCCACCTCGTACGGGGTGAGCACCGCGGCCCGCCGCTGGGCGGCCCGCAACGGGGTGGACGACGTGCTGTGGCTCTCCAGCGACGGGTACGTGCTGGAGGGGCCGAGCGCGAACGTGGTCTGGCTGGCCGGCTCGACGCTGTGCACCGTGCCGGCCGCGGCCACCGGCATCCTGCCCGGCGTCACCGCCCGCTGGCTCCTCGACCACGCCGGCGAGCTGGGCCTCACCCCCGGGGAACGGATGGTCACCGTCCCGGAGCTGCGGCGGGCCGGCGGGGTCTGGCTCACCTCGTCCCTGCGCGGCCTCGCCGAGGTGACCGCGCTGCACGGCACGCCCGTGCCCCGCTCCGAGCGGACCGCCGCGCTCCGGAACCTGCTGGCCTTCCCCGTCCCGTGACGGCTCGGGTCAGCCGGCCACCCGGACGAGGCGGGCGGACAGGTGCGGGCTGAGGGCGTGGCCCATGGCGGCCATCTCCTGGGCGTAGAGCAGCGCGCCCTCGACGATGCCGAACAGGCGGGCGCCGGCGGTGACCTCCTTGGCCGTCGCCGTGCGGACCACCGCGTCGGTGGCGAACTCGATCTGGGTGCCCTTGCGCTTGCCGATGTGCAGCTCCATCACGCCGGTCGGCGTGGTCATCAGGGCTTCCAGCTCGTCGGTGACCCGCTCGCCGTCCAGCACCGGACGCCACCAGCCGACCTCACGGCCGGCCGGGCGCACCGGGCGGCTCTGCTCGTCGAGGATCCACGCCCGCGACTCGTAGAACAGGAACGGCCGGCCGTCATGGCTGATCCGGATCTCCTGCGCGAAGTCGAAGTCCTCGATGGTGGGGAAACCGCCGCGCCCGCGACCGCGCCACACCCCGATGTACGGCAGCAGGCCGTCCAGGCTCGGGTGCAGCTTGGGGCCGACGCGCAGGTCGTGGCTCTCCTCGTACGGGTACGGGTCGACCGGCGGCGCGTTCAGCCACGGCGGCTGCAGCGGGTTCTCACTCACTGAACCGTCTCCGTTCGTGACTGCGGGGCTCGCAAACCCGGCTCACTCCTCGCGCTCACCAGTTACCTCTCGACATGCGTACGGCAAGGTAGACCAGGCCACCGGCGAGCGCGCCCAGGCCGGCGACCAGCAGGCTGACGAACCCGATCTCGGTGACCATCCCGGCCATCCTATGCTGGCCCCATGGCCCGCACTCTCGTCGTCAAGGCCACCGCCGGCGCGGACGCCCCGGAGCGGTGCGCGCAGGCATTCACGGTCGCCGCCACGGCGGCAGCCGCCGGGGTCGACGTGTCGCTCTGGCTGACCGGCGAGTCCACCTGGTTCGCGCTGCCCGGGAAGGCACAGGAGTTCGAGTTGCCGCACTCCGCGCCGCTGGCCGAGCTGCTGCACGTGATCCTGGCCACCGGGAAGGTGACGGCCTGCACCCAGTGCGCGGCCCGCCGGGACATCGGTCCCGGCGACGTCATCCCCGGCGTGCGCATCGCCGGGGCGGCGGTCTTCGTCGAGGAGGCGATGGCCGAGGGCGCCCAGGCCCTCGTCTACTGACGCCGGCCGGCCAGCTCCGCCTGGCATGTCCTTTTCGGGCGGAGTACCGATAGTGACCCGACATGTCGGGTCACTGCCTACGATTCGGATGTGGGCGAGGCGATCGAACAGTTCTTCGCGTCACTGCCGGCGCGCGCCCCGGCGGTGCTGCGCAGTCCGATTGCCGGAACCCTTCGGATCGACCTGACCACCGGCAACCGCACCGACCACTGGCTGATCGAGCTGGCCCCCGGCTCCGTCCGGGTCAGGCACGAGCATGGACCGGCCGACGCCGTCTGGACCAGCAGCGCCGGCCTCTTCGAGCGGCTGGTCACCGGGCGCGCCCAGGGCATCGCCTCGGTGCTGCGCAACGAGTGCACGTTCAGCGGCCAGGTGCTGCTCTTCCTCGCCTTCCGGCGCTTCTTCCCCGACCCGCCCGGCACCCGCGACCCCCGACAGACCGCCCGCGAGCAGGCCGGACGGCCGGCATGAAGGAGCGGGTCAGCATCCTCGACGGCAACACCTTCCTGGTCTGCGACCGGCAGGGGGACATCGAGCCGTCCTTCGACTTTCCCACCGGGCTCTTCTCCTTCGACACCCGGTTCCTCTCCACCTGGCTGCTCACCCTCGACGGGCAGCGGCTGCACGCCCTGTCCATCGACGACGCCCAGTCGTACCGGACCCGGTTCTTCCTGGTGCCGGGCGAGCCGACGCACTACCTCGACGCCAAGGTCTCGGTGATCCGCAGCCGCTCGATCGGCGGGAGCTTCGCCGAGGAGCTGACCGTGCTCAACCACTCGGAGCGGGAGGTCGAGTTCGCCCTCCGGCTCGACATGGGCGCCGACTTCGCCGACCTCTTCGAGATCAAGCACGAGCGGCAGAAGAAGGGGCGCACCAGCCCGACGGTCGGCGACAACGAGCTCCGGCTCAGCTACCGCCGGGAGGGGTTCCACCGGGAGGTGGTGATCAGCACCTCCGCCCGCGGCGAGATCGACGACCGGGGCATGACCTTCCGGATCCGGGTCGGCCGGCACGGCGAGTGGACCACCCGGCTGCACGTCGCCACCAACATCTACGGCGCCCGCGGCGAGGACATCCGGGCCACCCTGCCGCTCGGCGGTCGCCGCGGGGCCGCGGACATCCACGCCGAGCAGAACGACCTGATCGACCGGGCGCCGAAGCTCGGCTGCGACTGCCAGTCGCTCGCGGGGGCGTACCGGCGCAGCCTGAACGACCTCGCCGCGCTCCGGTACGAGTCGATCACGCTCGGCGTACGCCTGCTCGCCGCCGGCCTGCCCTGGTTCATGACCCTCTTCGGCCGGGACAGCCTGTTCACCTCGTTGCAGTTGCTGCCGTTCCTGCCGGCACTGGTCCCGCCCACCCTGCTGATGCTGGCCGGGCTCCAGGGCAGCCGGTTGGACGACTTCCGGGACGAGGAACCGGGCAAGATCCTGCACGAGCTCCGGTACGGCGAAACGGCCGGTTTCGAGGAGCAGCCGCACTCCCCCTACTACGGCTCGGCCGACTCCACCCCGCTCTTCGTCATCCTGCTCGACGAGTACGAGCGGTGGACCGGGGACGCCGGCCTGGTCCGTAAACTCGAGTCCCAGGCCCGGGCGGCACTGAACTGGATCGACACCTACGGCGACCTGCTCGGCACCGGGTACGTCTGGTACATGACCCGCAACCCGGAGACCGGCCTGCAGAACCAGTGCTGGAAGGACTCCTGGGACTCGGTCTCCTACCGCGACGGCCGGCTGCCCGCGTTCCCCCGCGCCACCTGCGAGCTTCAGGGGTACGCCTACGACGCGAAGCTCCGCGGCGCCCGGATGGCCCGGAGGATCTGGAACGACCCGGCGTACGCCGACCGGTTGGAGCGGGAGGCCGCGGAGCTGAAGAAGCGGTTCAACCGAGACTTCTGGATCCCGGAGCGCGGGTACTACGCGCTCGCCCTGGACCCGGAGGGGCGGCACATCGACGCCCTCTCCTCCAACATCGGACACCTGCTGTGGAGCGGGATCGTCGACGAGTCCCGGGCCGTGTCAGTCGCCGAGCACCTGCTCGGGCCCCGGCTCTTCTCCGGATGGGGGGTGCGGACCCTCGCCGACGACCAGGGGCGGTACAACCCGATCGGCTACCACGTCGGCACGGTGTGGCCGTTCGACAACTCGATCATCGCCTGGGGGCTGTGGAAGTACGGCTTCCGCGAGGAGGCCGGCCGGATCTGCGAGTCGGTAGTGAGCGCGTCCCGGTTCTTCGACGGCCGGCTGCCGGAGGCGTTCGCCGGCTACGAGCGGGACCTCACCGATTATCCGGTGCAGTACCCGACCGCGTGCAGTCCGCAAGCCTGGTCGGCCGGGACCCCGCTGCTGCTGCTCCGGGTGATGCTGGGCCTCGAACCGCAGGGCGAACACCTGATCATCGACCCCGCCGTCCCCGAGGGGATGGGCCGGGTGGAGTTGCTCGACATCCCCGGTCGCTGGGGCCGCGTGGACGCCCTGGGCCGCAGCCGTAGCCCGCACGACGACACCCGGGGCCACTGACCCGGAGGGGCCGCGGTCAGCGGCGGCAGATCGCGGCGACGGTCAGCCGGACCCGCCCGTCGACGCGTTCGGCCACCACCGTGCGGCTCGACCGGTAGGCGTACAGCTCGGTGGTGGCGCGGACCTGCAGGGTGCCGTCGCTGAACCGCGACAGCGCGCCCGGCAGCGTCGGCCGGTCGGGCCGGTCCGGCGCCGAGACGGCCGTGGCCGTCCGGGCCGTCGCGCCGTCCGGGCAGGGCGCGGCGGAGACCTCCACCGGGCCCGCCGCGCCGCCGAAACCACCCAGCAGCTCGGTGACCATGGCCGCCTCCGACCCGCCGTCGGCGGTGGGGGCGCGGTAGCCGGCGCCCACCGGTCGGCAGCCGGTCTCGGCGGTGAGCCGGACCCGGCCCGACCCGGTGGAGCGACCCTCCACGGCGACGAACTCACCGGCGTCGGCGCGCAGCACCGGCCCCTCGTCGGTCACCCGGACCCCGGCCCGCCAGTCCGCCGGCAGCCGGTCGGCCACCCGCTGGAGCAGCCCGCGCGCGTCGTCGTCGGCGAGGAGCACCTCCACCCCGCGGGTCAGCGCGGCGCCGTCCGCGAACGGGGTGACCCGGCAGCCCCGCCGGAGCACGTCCGGCACGAGCCAGGCCGCGCCGCCGTCGCCCGCCGCCGCCAGCAGCTCACCCACCGCCCGGTCGACCACCGGCCCGGCCTCGGCCAGGCTGCGCTGCTCGCGCACGGTCGGCGGGTCGTCGCGGACGGAGATCCAGGTCAGCACGGCGAGCAGCACCGCCCACGCCACGGTCGCGGCCGGCAGCCAGCGCAGCCGCCGCCGGCCGGGGGCCGGCTGGTCGGGACCGGTCGGCGGGGCGTACCCGGCCTGGACAGCACCACTCACCGGGCCATGGTGTCACGCGGCGGCCCGCCCCCGGCGCCAGCCCGTGCACAGGTACGACCACCCCGGTCACGGGACCGGGCCCCGGCGGGACGGCCGACGGGGCCGGTCACCCCGGGCCGGGGCGAGCGGCCCCGTGGGCCGATCAGAGCGTGGGTCAGGCGGCGACCGTGACGGTCACCTCGTTGATCCCGCGGGTGGCGGTAACGGCGGTGTCGCCGTTGCCGTGCCGGGAGAGCGCCCGCAGGGTCCAGCTGCCCGGCGCCGCGAAGAACCGGAACTGGCCGGCCGGGGAGGTGACCACCTCGGCGGTGAACTCACCGGTGGAGTCGAGCAGCCGGACGTACGCGCCCGGCACGACCTCGCCGGACTCGGCCAGCACCTGGCCGGTGATGACGGTTTCCTTCTCCAGGTCCAGGCTGGCCGGCAGCGGCGCGGCCTGGTCGGGAGCCGCGCAACCGGCGGCGGTGGGAGCGGTCATGGAAATCAGGCCTCCCCGGGCTCGTCGCCGAGCGCGATCGGCACGCCGATCAGCGAACCGTACTCGGTCCAGGAGCCGTCGTAGTTCTTCACGTTCCGGTGCCCGAGCAGCTCCTGGAGCACGAACCAGGAGTGCGAGGAGCGCTCGCCGATCCGGCAGTACGCGATCGTCTCCTTGCTGTCGTCCAGGCCGGCGGCGGCGTAGATCCTGCGCAGCTCGTCGTCGGACTTGAAGGTGCCGTCCTCGTTGGCCGCCTTGGACCACGGCACGCTGATCGCGGTGGGCACGTGGCCCGCCCGCTGCGCCTGCTCCTGCGGCAGGTGGGCGGGGGCGAGCAGCCGGCCGGCGTACTCGTCGGGGCTGCGCACGTCGACCAGGTTCTTGGTGCCGATGGCGTCGACCACCTCGTCCCGGAAGGCGCGGATCGAGCGGTCGGGCTCCTGCGCGACGTACTGCGTCGCCGGGCGCTCGACCTTGTCGGTGACCAGCGGGCGGGCGTCCAGCTCCCACTTCTTGCGGCCGCCGTCGAGCAGCTTCACGTCGCGGTGCCCGTAGAGCTTGAAGTACCAGTACGCGTACGCGGCGAACCAGTTGTTGTTGCCGCCGTACAGGATCACGGCGTCGTCGTTGGCGATGCCGCGCTCGGAGAGCAGCGTCTCGAACTGGGCCTTGTCGAGGAAGTCCCGGCGGACCGGGTCCTGGAGGTCGGTGCGCCAGTCGAGCTTGATCGCGCCGGCGATGTGGCCGGTGTCGTAGGCCGAGGTGTCCTCGTCGACCTCGACGAAGACGACGCCCGGGGCGTCGATGTTCTTCTCGGCCCACTCGGCCGAGACGAGTGCGGTGTCGCGACTCATCAGATCACTCCCTGGTGAGGATGGATGGTGAGCCAGCGCGCGGAGGTCGAAGTCGATGATTGTCGCACCACGCGCGGGACCCAGAGCTAGGAACGGGATCACGGGTTCGTGCGACGGCGCCGCTGCCGGGCGATCAGGGGGGCACCGGAGGGTACGCGGACCCTGCGTGCCGGTGGCCGCTAGGCGGCCGAGGACAGCCCCGCCGTCAGATGACGGGGCGACACAGGCAGGTGGCCACGCGGCACAGGTCGACCGCGCGCCGTTTGGTGAGGAGTGTCCCCATGAGCAGGCAGCCTACCAGCCGGCCCTCGGGGCGCCACCGGACCGACCAGCATCCGGGACGCCGCTCCCGGGCGGTGGTGGGCGCGGCGTGGCCGGTCAGCCGGCCGAGTTGATGGGTACGTCCCGCGCGTCGGCGGTCACCGTCAGCCCCTCCGGCTTCGGCTCGACCGTGCGGACGTTGAGCTGGAACGGCAGCTCGGGCAAGGGCACGTCGACCGAGATGCCCTTGGCGTAGTTGGCCAGCAGCGTCCGGGCCAGCGGCACGTTGGGCAGCCCCTCGGCGTTCAGGTTGTTGAAGCGCAGCGCCACCTTGTTGTCCCTGACGGTCACGTCGGCGGTGCCGACGACGGTGAGCTTGACGCCGAGGATGTCGACCGGAGCGGTGACGGCCAGCTTGCCGCGCTGCTCCCCGAGGGTCAGCCCGGGCCGGTCGAGCAGCTTGGCCAGGCTGTCGTAGGTGATGGTGCCGCGACCGTCCACGCGCTCGGCGACCACCTCGCCCTGACCGGAACGGATGGTGTCCAGCGAGGCCCGCACGTCGCGGGCGTCCACGTCGAGTCGCGGCACGCTGACCGTGTCGCCCCGCACCGGACCCTGCACGTCGGTCAGCACGATCGAGATGTGCTCGTACTTCCCGGCCAGCACCTGGGTCAGGAACGGGAAGCCGCCGACCTGGACCTGCGGCGCGGCGGACTGCGCGTCCTGCTTGGCGACCTCCTGCTTCACCTGGTCGGCGATGGCCCGCTCGGCCACGCCGGCCGCCACCCGGTCGGCGACCACCAGCAGCCCGGCCAGGACCAGTAGCAGGACGACGAACCCGATCAGCACCTTGCGCCCGCGCCGCCGGGGCCGTTCCTCGTACGCCGCCTCGGCCTGTGACACGCCGCCTCCTGTGTTCGCTGTCGGTCGCCGCGGTGCGGCGCACCGGTAGTACCCGATGGCTGGATCGCTCAATCGCCGGCTCAGAGGAAGAGCACGCACATGGCGTACGCGGCGGGCGCGGCCAGCGCGAAACCGCCGAGCGGGCCCTGCATGTGCCGGGCCACCCACATGGTCGGCGCCTCGCCGGCCATCAGCCGGCCCGCCTCCGCGTACCCGACGGCGAGGTCGGCCAGCACCGCGGTGGCCGCGGTGACCAGGCCGATCAGGGCGGCGCTGGTCGGGGTGAAGCCGACCAGGTAGCTGCCGAGCACCGCGCTGACCAGGGTGCCGACCATCGCGCCGACGACCACGCCGGCCGCACCCCGGGGCACCTGGGGGGCGAGCCGCGGCCAGGGCGCCACCGCGTCGGTCAGCCGGGCCACGGTGAGCGCGGCGCCGGTCGCGGTCAGGCAGACGGTGATGGCCTGGGTGCCGGCCGGGATCCGGCTCAGCACGATCAGGGTCCCGAACGCGACCACGCCGACCACGATGAGCAGCGTGCCGCCGAGCGAGTCGGTCACCCGGACCCGGTCGACCCGGCGGACGAGCTGACCGAGCACGCCGAGGACGAAGCCGCCGACCGCCGCGTACCCGAGGGGGGCCAGGCCGGCGATCTCCGACTGCACGGCGGCGGTGTCGGCCGCGGCGGCGACACCGGCGCTGACCAGGGCGACCAGCAGCAGCGCGGGCGGCCGCATGGCCATCGTCCAGGCCAGCACGAAGAGCAGTTGGACGCCGAAGATGATGAACGCGAACGGCAGCCGGTGCCCGGGCCCGGCGGTCTGCGCGCCGAGCACCAGGCCCACGCCGAGCAGTGCGGCGAACCCGGCGACGGTGAGCGCGAGCGGTCGGCGTACCGCGACCGGCTCCACCTCCTCCTCGGCGGTGTCGTCGGCGGGCTCGTCGTCGGGCCGCCGGGCCGGGCCGCCCTTGCGGAGCCGGCGGGGACCACTCCGCTCCCGCCGCTCCCCGCCCTCGTCGGCGGCCGGGCCGGTACGCGGGCCCGGCGGGTAGCCACGGGAGGGGTCGGCCGGCGCCGGACGGGCGCCGCCGGCCCAGGGGTCGCGGCCGGTCTCGGGCGAGGTGGAGGGAAACACGCCCCGATCGTGCCAGACCGGGCCGCCCCGGCGTAGGTCACGGTTTCGGCAACGTTAAAACCTGCGCCGCGATCAGGGGCAGATCAGACAAAGCGGAAAGGGCACGGAGGTGAAGCCGGGGCGATCGGTTACGCTCAAGCCGTTACCCGCCCGTCAGCGACGCCGGGACCCACGCAAGTTCTCAGCGCCACCCCGGTCGGGCGTGCCGCTGTTCGCGCGCGGTCGAAGGGCCGCCGGGACGGAGGTGATCGTGTGGAGCTCCTGCTGCTGGTGACCGCGCGCGCAGGTGAGCCATCGGCGGTGCTGCCGGCACTCGACCTGCTGCCGCACTCGGTCCGCACCGCGCCCCGCGACGTCCGCACGCTGGTCAGCGGGCCCAGCCCGGACGCGGTCCTGGTGGACGCCCGCGCCGAGCTGAGCGAGGCCCGGGCCACCTGCCGGATGCTGCACGCCACCGGGCTCGGCGTGCCGCTGGTCGCGGTGGTCACCGAGGCCGGCCTGATCGCGCTCAACGCCGACTGGGGCGTGGACGACGTCATCCTGGCCGGGGCCGGCCGGCCGAGGTGGAGGCCCGGCTGCGGCTCGCGGTGGGCCGGATCAGCAACGCGACGGCGGGGGCCGGCGGCTCGATCCGGGCCGGCGAGCTGACCATCGACCCCGACACCTACGCGGCGAAGCTCAAGGGCCGCCCGCTCGACCTCACCTACAAGGAGTTCGAGCTGCTGAAGTTCCTGGCCCAGCACCCGGGCCGGGTGTTCACCCGGGACCAGCTGCTGCGCGAGGTCTGGGGCTACGACTACTTCGGCGGCACCCGTACGGTCGACGTGCACGTCCGGCGGTTGCGCGCCAAGCTCGGCTCGGAGTACGAGTCGATGATCGGGACCGTCCGCCAGGTCGGCTACAAGTTCGTCGTCCCGCCGTCCCGTTCGTTGCCCGAGTCGGAGCCCGCCCCGCTGTCGGTCTGACCGGCTGTTCGACCAATACACCCCCTTAGGGGCCCATTTTACGTTCGCCCGTTCTGCCCGACCTGCCCAGTTTTAGGCTGACTGCCGGGTCGACACAAAGGGGGCGACGGTGGGCGTGATCATCACGGGGGCGACGACAGGACCGGGCCCCGATCCGAACAGCCGGGGCTTCTGATGCCCCGGTCGACGCTGCGGGCCACCGGGGTCGTGACGCTGGTGGCGGCCGCGCTGCTCGGCTCGGCGTACGCGCTGGGCCGCAGCCTCCTCCCCGACCAGCCGGGACACGGCACCGGCGTGACGGCGAGCGTCAACAGCCCGCGCTACGGCGACCAGCCGCCGAGCCCGGCCGACTCCCCGGAGGCCCCCTCGGCGAGCCCCACTCGGGAGGACCGCCGGCCCTCCGCCGACGGCGGCGAGGGGCCCTTCGGCAGCCTGGTCTCCACCGGCTCCTCCCGGGTGGCGCTCACCTTCGACGACGGGCCGGACCCGCTGTACACCCCCGAGGTGCTCGCGCTCCTGCGGGAGTACAACGTCAAGGCCACCTTCTGCGTGGTGGGCGAGAACGTGGAGAGCCACCCGGACCTGGTCCAGCAGATCGTGGCCGAGGGCCACACCCTCTGCAACCACTCGTGGAACCACGACATCGACCTGGGCACGCGCCCGCCCGACGAGATCCGGGCCGACCTGCTCCGCACCAACGAGGCGATCCGGGCCGCGGTGCCCGGCGCGCCGATCGCGTACTACCGGCAGCCCGGCGGGGCCTGGACCTACCGGGTGGCGTCGGTCTGCGGGGAGCTGGGCATGGCGCCGCTGCACTGGGCGGTCGACCCGGCCGACTGGACCGTGCCCGGCGTCGCGAAGATCACCGCCACGGTGCTGACCCAGACCGCGCCCGGCGCGATCGTGCTGATGCACGACGCCGGCGGGGACCGTGCCGGCACCGTGGCGGCGCTGCGGTACCTCCTGCCCGAGCTGATGAGCCGGTTCCAACTGGAGGCGCTGCCCACCGGCACCACGTGACGGGAGTCGCGCTGCCGGTCCCCGCGTCCGGCGCGGGCGGCCGGGCGCGGGCCGCTACGGTGACGGGATGAGCAGCACCGCGCCGACCGCCGACCGTGTCGCCCGCGCCGACCGGCTGGCGCCGGTCGAGGTGGCCGAGGTGCTGGCGCTGGCCCGCACGGCCGGGGACGCCGACGGCGCGGACCCGCTCGACGAGCACGTGCTGCGCCGGCTGCGGGACCCGGAGGCGCCCGCGGTGCACCTCACCGCCCGGGCCGCCGACGGGACGCTCACCGGCTACGCCCACCTGGACACCACCGACGCCACCGGCGGCATCGGGGTGGAGCTGGTGGTGCACCCCACGTACCGGCGGCGCGGCACCGGCCGGACGCTGGCCCGGGGTGTGCTGGCCGCGGCGTCCGGTCCACTGCGCGCGTGGGCGCACGGCGACCATCCGTCCGCCGCCGCGCTCGCGGTCGACCTGGGCTTCACCCGCGCCCGGGTGCTCTGGCAGCTCCGCCGGCCGCTCACCGCCGCACTGCCGGAGGTACGCCTGCCCGACGGGGTGGAGCTGCGCGCCTTCCAGCCGGGCGTGGACGACGAGGCATGGCTGGCGCTCAACAACCTGGCCTTCGCCGCGCACCCGGAGCAGGGCGGCTGGACCCCGGCCGACCTGCGGGTACGCCTCGCCGAGCCGTGGTTCGACCCGGCCGGCTTCCTGCTCGCCGTGCAGTCCGCCACCGGCCGGCTGCTCGGCTTCCACTGGACCAAAGTGCACGAGCGCCCCGGGTCCGCCCGGACCGGGGAGGTCTACGTGCTCGGGGTCGACCCGTCCGCGCACGGCGGCGGCCTCGGCAAGGCGCTGACCACCGCCGGGCTCGCGTACCTGCGGGACCGGCGGGGCCTGGACCGGGTGATGCTCTACGTCGACGAGTCGAACGCGGGGGCGATGGCGCTCTACGAGCGGCTCGGCTTCGCCCGCTGGTCCGGCCACGTCAACTACCAGCTCGGCTGACTCCCCACCCCGGCCCTCCGGGCGACCGTCGCGTCCGGAAGATCGGTCACGATGGTGTCACGGGGTGGGCTCGGCCCGGTAACGGCTGTCCTGATAAATAGCATTAATAGCGATAGTGGGCCGCGAGTTCACTTAACGGACAACCCCCACTCAGCCCACGGTCACCCCGTCGGACGGACCTGTTCATCTTCCGTTCACTTCCGACCGGCGAACCGTCCACCTGGCACTTCTAACTTTCAGGTCAGCCGGTCAGCGCCGGCCCCCGGCCTCGTCCGGGCGACTGACCAAAGACGTGAAGGGAAACCCCTCAGGTGAAGCTCCAGCGGCACGGCGCCATTGCCTGCCTCGCTCTCACTGCGGTGCTCGGTCTCAGCGCTTGCGGCTCGGACAACAACGAGCCGACCGGCACCTCCGCCTCCGGCTCCGCGGCCGCGGTCGACTGCGGCAAGGGCACGCTGAACGCGCAGGGCTCCTCCGCGCAGAAGAACGCGATGGCCGAGTGGATCAAGGCGTACCAGCAGAAGTGCGCCGGCACCACGATCAACTACGAGCCCACCGGCTCCGGCGCGGGCATCCAGGCCTTCATCGCCGGCACCGCCGACTTCGCCGGCTCCGACTCGGCCCTCAAGCCGGAGGAGCAGCCGCAGGCCGACGCCAAGTGCGCGGGCGGCCAGGCGCTCAACCTGCCGATGGTGATCGGCCCGGTGGCCGTCGTCTACAACGTCAGCGGCGTGGACAACCTCCAGCTCAAGCCGGCCACCCTGGCGAAGATCTTCGCCGGCACGGTGACCAAGTGGGACGACGCGGCCATCAAGGCCGACAACCCGGACGCCAAGCTGCCGGCCACCGCGATCCAGGCGGTGCACCGCTCCGACGAGTCGGGCACGACCGACAACTTCACCAAGTACCTCGCCAAGACCGCCGAGGCGGACTGGACCTTCGGCAACGCCAAGGCGTGGAAGGCCCCGGGTGGCGTGGGCGCCGCCAAGTCCGACGGTGTCGCCAGCAAGGTCAAGGGCACCGACGGCACCATCAGCTACGTCGAGTGGTCGTACGCCGAGAACGGCGGCCTGAAGAAGGCCAAGGTGCAGAACGGCGCCGGCGAGTGGGCCGAGCTCACCGCCGAGTCGGCCGGCAAGACCATCGCCGGGGCCAAGTTCGAGGGCCAGGGCGACGACCTGAAGATGTCGATCGACTACAACACCAAGGAGGCCGGGGCCTACCCGATCGTCCTGGCGACCTACGAGATCGTCTGCAGCAAGGGCCTGGCCGCCGACAAGCTGCCGCTGGTCAAGGGCCTGCTGAGCCACGCCGCCAGCGCCGAGGGTCAGGCCGACCTGGTCGAGCTGGGCTACGCCCCGCTGCCGGACTCGGTCCGCACCAAGGTCGAGGCCGCGGTCAAGAACCTCTCCTGACCTCCTCCGAGCAACACCACCTCCTCAATTCGAAGCGAGCGAGCAGATGGGTGAAACCCCTCACCGCTCGGCACACGCCGGCACCG
The DNA here is from genome assembly GCF_016802855.1 of Micromonospora sp. ATA51. Lineage (NCBI taxonomy): Bacteria > Bacillati > Actinomycetota > Actinomycetes > Micromonosporales > Micromonosporaceae > Micromonospora > Micromonospora sp. ATA51. The sequence continues at coordinate 17,806 of NZ_JAEVHJ010000100.1, forward strand.
GCGGGACCCGCGTGACCTCCGGTCACGACTGGCCCGCCGGTGCCTCGGCGCGTGTGGCCGAGACCTCAGGCAACCCTCGTACCCCGATCGGGAACGGACTGGGCGGCGGCGGTGGCCTGCCCAAGGCCCGGGCCTTCGGCGCGGAACGGGCCTTCCGCGGCCTCACCCTCGCCGCCGGCGCCGCCGTGCTGGTCATCATCGCGGCGATCGCGGTCTTCCTGATCGCCAAGGCCGTGCCGGCTCTGCGGGCGAACACCGAGGACTTCTGGACCTTCGAGGGCTGGTTCCCGAACGACAACCCGCCCAAGTTCGGCATCGGCGCGCTCGCCTTCGGCACCGTGCTCACCGCGCTGCTGGCGCTGCTCGTCGCGGTGCCGGTCGCGCTGGGCATCGCCCTCTACCTCACGCACTACGCCCCGCGCCGGATCGGCACCGGCCTCGGCTTCGTGATCGACCTGCTGGCCGCCGTGCCCAGCGTGGTCTTCGGCCTGTGGGGCCGGGACTACCTCGTCGGACCGATCACGGACCTGTCGACCTGGCTGAACAAGTACTTCAGCTGGATCCCGATCTTCGGCGACGGCCCGTACGGGAACTCGATCCTGCTCGGCTCCCTGGTGCTGGCGATCATGGTGCTGCCGATCATCACCTCGCTCTCCCGCGAGGTGTTCCTGCAGACCCCGACCGCGAACGAGGAGGCCGCCCTCGCGCTGGGCGCCACCCGCTGGGAGATGCTGCGCACCGCCGTGCTGCCGTACGGGCGCCCGGGCATCATCGCCGCGGTGATGCTCGGCCTGGGTCGCGCGCTCGGCGAGACCATCGCGCTGGCGCTGACCCTCGGCTCCACCTACGCCATCTCGTTCAACGTCCTGCAAAGCGGCGGCAACACCATCGCCGCGAACATCGCGAACCGGTTCGCCGAGGCGAACGACACCGGTCGGGGCGCGCTGATCGCCTCCGGCCTGGTGCTCTTCGCGATCACGCTGATCGTCAACATCACCGCCCGGGCGATCATCTACCGCCGCCGCGAGTTCACGGAGTCGGCCGCATGACAACGACTGTCACCACCCACCGCCCGCGGCCGCCGGCGCAGCCGGCCACGCTGCGGGCCAAGCGGCTGCCGAGGTACGCCGCGCCCGCCATCGCCGTCGCGGCCCTGCTGGTCGCCGCCGGGGTCGTCTACGGCCTCGGCATCGGCGGCCCCGTCCTGGTGGTGGTCCTCGGCGCGCTGTTCTACCTGGCCGGGCTCTTCACCGCCGCGAACGCGGTCGAGGGGCGGCGGGCGGCCCGCAACCGCACCTGGAGCGCGCTGATCCACTCGGCCTTCGTGCTGGCGGTGCTGCCGCTGGCCTCGGTGGTCTGGACCCTGGTCAGCAAGGGCGTCGAACGGCTCGACGGGAACTTCTTCGGCACCTCGATGAACAACATCGGGGCCCGGGACGCGAACGGCGGCGCCTACCACGCCATCATCGGCACGCTGGAGCAGGTCGGCATCGCGACCCTGATCACCGTCCCGCTCGGGGTGCTCTGCGCGATCTACATCGTCGAGTACGGCCGGGGCAGGTTCGCCTTCGCCATCCGGTTCTTCGTCGACGTGATGACCGGCATCCCGTCCATCGTCACCGGCCTCTTCGTGCTGGCGTTCTGGGTGCTGATCGTTTCGCCGTGGTTCAACGACGGGCGGCCGGGATTCTCCGGCTTCGCCGCGGCGCTGGCCCTGAGCGTGCTGATGCTCCCGACCGTGGTGCGCTCCACCGAGGAGATGCTCCGCCTCGTCCCGGCGCCGCTGCGGGAGGGCGCGTACGCCCTCGGCGTGCCGAAGTGGAAGACCATCCTGCGGGTTGTTCTGCCGACCGCGCTGCCGGGCATCGTCACCGGCATCATGCTCGCCATCGCGCGGGCCGCCGGTGAGACCGCCCCGGTACTGCTCGTCGCCGGCGGCGGCGCGGCGATCAACTTCAACCCGTTCGAGAACAACCAGTCGTCGCTGGCTCTCTTCGTCTACCAGCAGGCCGGCGAGGCCTCGAAGTACTCGCCGGCGCGGGCGTGGACCGCGGCGCTGACCCTGGTCGCCCTCGTACTCGTCCTGACCATCGCGGCGAAGTTGCTGGCCCGTCGCAACCGGCTCGGCCGATGAACCCCGGAGGTACCGCCATCATGGCCAAGCGCATCGAAGCCACCAACGTCACCGCGTACTACGGCGCCTTCAAGGCGATCGAGAACATCAACCTGACCGTCGAACCGAAGACGGTCACCGCCCTGATCGGCCCGTCCGGCTGCGGCAAGTCCACCTTCCTGCGGTCCATCAACCGGATGCACGAGGTGCTCCCCGGCGCCCGGGTCGAGGGCAGCCTGACGATCGACGACCAGGACATCTACGACCGGGACGTGGACGTCACCGCGGTCCGCCGGATGATCGGCATGGTCTTCCAGCGGCCGAACCCGTTCCCCACCATGAGCATCTTCGAGAACGTGGTGGCCGGCCTGCGGCTCAACGGCATCCGCAGGAAGTCGATCCTGGAGGAGGCGGCCGAGAAGGCGCTCCGCTCGGCGAACCTCTGGGACGAGGTCAAGGACCGGCTCGGCAAGCCGGGCGCCGGCCTGTCCGGCGGTCAGCAGCAGCGGCTCTGCATCGCCCGCACCATCGCCGTCGAGCCCCAGGTGGTGCTGATGGACGAGCCCTGCTCGGCGCTGGACCCCATCTCGACGCTGGCCATCGAGGACCTGATGTTCCAGCTCAAGGACAAGTTCACCATCGTCATCGTCACGCACAACATGCAGCAGGCCGCCCGGGTGTCGGACCGGACCGCCTTCTTCTCCATCGAGAAGACCGGTGACCCGGGCCGGCTGATCGAGTACGACAACACCCAGAAGATCTTCAGCAACCCGAGCGTGAAGAAGACCGAGGACTACATCACCGGCCGCTTCGGCTGAGCCGCTGGTTCCCGGTCCGCGAGGGGCGTCGGTCGAGTCGACCGACGCCCCTCGGCGTCTTCACCGCAACGCCGCGAAGAACCGGCGGATGTCGGCCACCAGCAAGCACCTGACAGCGCCCCACCGCCATGAAGAGCAGGACGACGGGGAGGCGCTGTGGGGCACGGAGGCTTCACTGGCGCATCTGCACGGCGGGCCGCTCGACGGTGTGCAGCGGGAGCTGCCCGACGGGCCCGGCGACATCGTGGAATTCACCCACGAGGCGC